>NZ_VLJQ01000065.1:1703-54781 GCF_007829375.1 Nocardioides sp. J9
CGCAGCCGCTCGCGCACGCGGTCGAGCAGGAGCGCGGGGTCCATCACGGCACCGTCGACCCCACTGCTCGTCCGGCACCGACGCCGACGAGGTCGAGCAGCAGGTCCCGCACGTCCTGCGCGGCGACCCGGTCGCCCAGCACGCCGGGCTGGTCGCAGATCACCATCGGCCCCTCCTCGTCGCGCGCGGGGAGCCGGCCGTGCGTGCCGCGCACCGGTGCAGGGTCGAGCGGGACGACCTTCATGGAGTACCGCAGCCCGGCGGCCTTGCGGGCCAGGGTGAGCGCGGCCCGGGCCTTGACCAGCCGGTCGTCCGGGTCGAAGAAGAGCTCGGCGGGGTCGTAGCCCGGCTTGCGGTGGATCTCGACGCCGCGGGCGAAGTCGGGTGCGCGGGCGTCGTCCTCCCAGTAGTAGTAGGTGAACCAGGCCGTCGGCTCCGCGACGAGCACCAGCTCGCCGGCCCGCTCGTGGTCGAGGCCGTACGCCGCCTGGCCGGTCCGGTCGAGCACCTCCGCGACGCCGGGCAGGTCCGCGCAGATCTCCCGCACCCGCTCGAGGTCGGCAGGATCCGCGACGTAGACGTGCGCGACCTGGTGGTCGGCGACGGCGAACGCCCGCGAGGTCCACGGGTCGAGGTACTCCATCCCGTCCTGCGTGTAGACTTCCAGCAGGTGCGCGGCCCGCAGGGCGCGGTTGACGTCGACGGGGGTGTCGGCCCGGGTGATGCCATACTCGGACAGCACGACGACGCGGGCTCCGAGCAGCTCGGCGTCCATGAGCAGCGGCGAGAGCGCGGTGTCGACGTCCCGCGCGGCCTTCCTCGCCTGCGGGGAGTCCGGTCCGTAGCGCTGGAGGTCGTAGTCGAGGTGCGGCAGGTAGGCCAGGGTCGGGTCGCGCCGACGATCCACTCGGTGGAGCGGATCGACGCGGTCGGCCCCCAGTACTGGAACAGCGGGAACGGGCCGAGCTCGTCCACCAGCTCGTCGTGCAACCCGACCGGGCGCGTGTAGCAGTCCGGCGCCTTCTTGCCGTCGGCGTAGTAGATCGGCCGCGGCGTGACGGTCCAGTCGGTCGTCGCGCCCATGGCGTACCACCAGCACACGTTCGCCACGGTGTAGTCGGGCACGTGCCGGCGCACCGTCTCCCACACCTTCTCCCCCGCGACCAGGCGGTTGTGCTGGCGCCAGAGGTGGACCTCGCCGAGGTCGCGGAAGTACCAGCCGTTGCCCACGATGCCGTGCTCCGACGGCGGCAGGCCGGTCAGGAAGGTCGACTGGACCGAGCAGGTGACGGCCGGCAGGACGGGGTCCAGCGGGGCGGACGAGCCCCGCTCGGCCAGGCGCCGCAGCCGCGGCATGTGCTGGAGCAGGTCGGGGGTGAGGCCGACGAGGTCGACGACGAGCAGCTGGTCCATGGGGTCCTCCGGGTGGGTGGGTGCTCAGCAGGGGGTGAGGCCGAGGCCGACGAGCTCGCGGTGGACCCAGCCCAGCTCCGCGGCCATGCCCTCCGCGAGCGCGGCGTCGCCGTCGGGCTGGCCGCCGGGGAGCACCGACCAGGTGTAGGTCTCGACCTCGAGGTGGTGGACCCGGGCGCGGGGACCACCGACCAGCGCGGCCAGCGAGGCGGACAGGTCGTCGCGGCTGTTGCGCAGCGGCGGGGTCGGGTCCGCGTGCACCGGGACGTGGAAGTGCACCCGCCACGGGGTGCCGGTGCGCAGCGCCCGCCGGCCGTCGAGCGCCTCGGGCAGGTCGTCGCGACCGACCAGCCGCGCACCCGCCTGCTGCCGGACCTGGTGCAGGAAGCGGTCCTCGGCGTACGACGACAGGGCGGTGCGCGCCGCGACGTCGGCCGGGTCGTCGACGACCAGCGCGGCGGCCGGCTGGGCCTTCACGACGCGCAGGCCGGCCTGGTCGAGGCTGGCCAGGGCGTCCTCGGCCGACTCGAACCCGACGGCGAGGTGGCACAGGTCGAGGCACACGCCGACCCAGTCGCGGTCCACGGCACCGAGCCGGGCCACGGCCTCGGCGGTGGTCTCGATGACGCAGCCCGGCTCCGGCTCGAGGCCGACCCGGACGGTGCGCCCGGTCTCCCCGGCGAGCGCGGCCAGGCCCTCGGCCAGCTCGGCGAGGTGGTCCTCCGCCGCGTGCTGCCGGTCGGCCAGCCAGGGCGCGTGCCAGCCGAGCGGGAGCGAGGAGATCGAGCCCTGCGCGACGTCGTCGGGCAGCAGCCCGGCGAGCACGCGCGCCGCGGCGAGGGTGTGGTCGAGGCGGTCCCGCTCGCTCCACGTCGGGTGGTAGACCGCCTTCTTCACGACCTCGCCCTGGAAGTCGGCGTACGGGAAGGCGTTGAGGGTGACCACCTCGACCCCGTGGTGGTCGAGGATCTTGCGGAGGCGCTGCAGCTCGGCCGGGTCGGCGGCGAGGCGGTGGGCGGCGACCGCGGGCAGCCACATGCCCAGCCCGACGCGGTCGACGCCGAGCCGCCGTCGCAGCTGCTCGCCGAAGGTCGTCGCCTGGGCGGCGATGCCGTCGACGTCCTGCGCCGGCAGCACGTTGGTGCCGTAGGCGAGGTGCACGAGCGACCCGTCGGGGTGCTGGTACCTCATGCGTCGGCCCTCGGCCCGCGGAGCACGGAGTTGCCCTGGAAGGTCCGGGCGAGGTCCGGCTCCGCGTCGACCTGGTCGAGGAGGAGCCGGCCGCTCTGCCCGAAGAACTCGACGGGGTTGCGCCACAGCACGCGGTCGACGTCGTCCTCGCTGAACCCGGCGTCGAGCATCGCCTGCCCGGTCTTCGCGGTCTTGAGCGGGTCGCTGCGGCCCCAGTCGGCGGCGGAGTTGACCAGCACCCGCTCCAGCCCGCGCTCCTGGAGGATCCGCACCATGCGGTGCTCGTCCATCTTGGTGTCGGGGTAGATCGAGAAGCCCATCCAGCAACCGCTGTCGGCCACGGCGCCGACCGTCATCTCGTTGAGGTGGTCCACGACGACGCGGTGCGCGCCGATGCCGGAGGCCTCCACGAGCTCGAGGGTCCGCCGGGTGCCGGCCTCCTTGTCGCGGTGCGGTGTGTGCACCAACGCGGGGAGCTCGAACTCGACGGCGAGCTCGAGCTGGCGCACGAACGCCTTCTCCTCCTCGGTGGTCATCGAGTCGAAGCCGATCTCGCCCACCGCGACCACGCCGTCCTTCGCGAGGTAGCGCGGCAGCACGTCGAGCACCTCGGTGCAGCGCGGGTCGTTCGCCTCCTTGGGGTTGAGCGCGATCGTGCAGTGGTGCACGATCCCGAACTGCGCGGCCCGGAAGCGCTCCCAGCCGACGAGCGCGTCGAAGTAGTCGACGAAGGACGCGACGTGGGTGCGGGGCTGGCCGAGCCAGAACGCCGGCTCCACCAGCGCGCGTACGCCGGCCGCGTGCATCCGCTCGTAGTCGTCGGTCGTGCGCGACGTCATGTGGATGTGGGGATCGAAGATGCGCATCTCAGCCCTCCTGGCCGGTGGTGGTGTCGGTGCGGGCGAGCAGGGACGTGGCGTCCTCCGGCACCGGCCGTCCCGCCGCCCGTCGTTCGTCGGCGTAGCGCCGGACCATCGCGACGAGCTCGGCGTCGGCGCGGGTGTCGAGGTCGGCCACCTCGGCGAGGGGAACCCCGACGAACAGGCACTTGAGCACGCCGTGGCGCCACTCGTGGTCGGAGAGGGTGCGGGCGTGCGGGCCCATCGCCGCCGCGACGAGGCGGACGTCGTTGGTCCGCAGCGCGTCGAGCAGCACCTCGCGCCCGTCGACCTGCCCGTCGAGCACGGACAGGGCCAGCAGCACCGCCCGCTTCTCGTCGGCGTCGCCGTAGCGGTAGAGCTGCTCCAGCTCGGCGCCGACCTCCTCGGGGCCGAGCGCCGCGGCGGCCCGCACCACGAGCTCGACCCGGACGGCGTCCTCGATCCGCGGACCGCCCTCGCCGAGGTCGCCCCGGGCCGTGCGCCGGGCCGCGGCGGGGAAGACCCGGCCGAGGGTGCGCGGGTCGGCCGCGACCCGGGCGGCCATCTCGTCGAGGGCGGCGACGGCGGCGGGCGGCAGGGCCGAGCGCAGCCGGTCGGCGGGGACCAGGAGCGGGGTGGACGTCATCGGGCTCCTCCTGCCGGGGTGGTGGCGCCGAGCCGGTCGAGCGAGGCGCGCAGGGCGGACATGGTCGACGCGGCCACGGCGGGGGCCGCGTGCGAGTGGCGGGGCAGCTCGACGCAGGCCAGGCCGGCGTACCCGACCTCGACGAGGGCGGCGAGCACGGCGTCGAGGTCGAGCTCGCCGTGGCCGAGCTCGAGGTGCTCGTGGACGTCGCGCACCATGTCGTCGACCTGCACGTTGGCCAGCAGCGGCCCGGCACGGCGCACCGTGTCGGCCGGCGGGCGGGGCTCGTTGCAGACCAGGTGGCCGAGGTCGAGGGTGACCCGCAGGTGCTCGGGCGCGCCGAGGCGTTGCCGGAGCTCGAGCACGTCGTCGAGGGTGGCGAGGAACATGCCGGGCTCGGGCTCGACGCAGAGCACGACACCGAGCGCGGCGGCCGCGTCGACCACCGGGCCGAGGCCGTCGAGGACGCGGCGCCACAGCTCCGCCGCACCGACGCCGGCGGGCGCCGTGCCCGACCAGCACGACACCGCCTCCGAGCCGAGCTCGGCGGCGATGCGGACCGCACGCAGCAGCAGGTCGGTACGACGCTCCCGGCCCTCGTCGCTGACCAGCGTCGGCTCGTGCTTGTGCCAGGGGTCGAGCACGTAGCGCGAGCCGGTCTCCACGACCGAGGCGAGGTCGTGCACCTCGAGGCAGCGGCGGGCGTGCGCGACCTGGCCGGGCAGGTCACCGAAGGGGTCGAGGTGCGGCTGGTCGAGGGTCAGGCCGACCCCCTCGTAGCCGAGCCCGGCCACGACGGCGCAGGCGTCGGCGAGCCGGTGGCCGGCGAAGCCGTTGAGGCCGTAGCCGAGGCGCACGCTCACGTCGGGCTCACCACCCGGGCGAGCCGGCGCAGCAGCGGGCCGGCACCGGCGACCGTGGCCGCGGGGAGGACGCGGCCACGGCCGGCCAGGCAGGCCGCCTGCAGGAGGGTGAGCCCGCCGATGCCCGTGCCGGTCGCGGCACGGACCCGGCCCGCGTCGTCCGGGGTGGCCGCCGCACGGGCCTGGGCGGTGCCGACCCGGGCGGCGTAGAGCAGCGCGAACGCGGTGGCCGCCCAGCGGTGGGCGGCGGGCACGGCGGGGTCGCGCCGGACCGCGGTCCACGCGATCGCTGCGGCGGCGCCGGTCGCGGCCATCGCTGCGACGGCGGAGGTACGGCGGGTGCCGTGCACCTCGCCGCGGCTGAGCAGCGTGACACCGGCGGTGTGGACGGCGACAGCGGCGGCGGGGGCGGCGGCAGCGGCCGGTGAGGTCGCCGCGCCGAGCAGCACGTCGAGGCCGCGGGTCGAGGCCATCACAGCCGGACCGGCGGGCGAGTCCTTGGCCACCACGTCGTAGGCCGCGACGAGAACGGCGAGCGGGACGCTCAGCCGCAGCGCGCGGCGACCGCCCGCGGCGGCCGTCAGGGCCACCCCGGCGGCGCCGAGGCCCACCGCGACGCCGAGGGCCGTGCCGGCACCCACGCGTCCGGAGGGGATGACCCGCTCGGGCCGCTCGACCGCGTCGACCTCGCGGTCCGCCCAGTCGTTGAGTGCCATGCCGGACCAGTAGAGGCAGACCGAGCCCAGCGGCATGAGCGCTGCCGTCGTACCCCCTGCCCCCGCCCAGGCGGCACCGGACCACGCGTCACCGGGCACCGTCAGCGCCGCCGGTGCCCGCACCAGCTCGGTGAGGTCGCGCACGGCGGGGGCCCCGGTCATGCGGCCAGCTCCCGGCGCCAGGCGACGAGGGTGTGCCACTGCTCGGCGAGGCGGTGCTCGCTCGCGCCGACGGGGTCCTTGAAGAAGAACGCGAGCTCGGGCAGCGGGCCGGACCGGCCGGCGGCGTGCGCGGCCGAGACGAGCCGGACGAGGTCGAGCACGAGTGGCGCGGCGAGCGCCGAGTCGCAGCCCTGCCAGGTGAACTGCAGCGTCATCCGGGCGCCGAGGAAGCCGTCGAAGCGGACGTGGTCCCACGCCGTCTTCCACTCGCCGAGGTCCTCGACCTGGTCGATGTGCATCGGTCCCGGCACGGCGTGCCCGACGATGGCGTCGAGCCCGCTGCGCTTCGTGGCGGTCTTGCTGCGGGCAGCCTCGGGGTCGGCGAGGGTCGCGCCGTCGCCGCCGCCGAGCAGGTTGACCGACGTCCACGACTGCAGCGCCAGCGCCCGGGTGGCGAACATCGGCGCGAGCGCGGACTTCACCAGCGTCTCCCCGGTCTTGCCGTCGCACCCGGCGTACGGCAGGCCGCTGCGCGCCGCGGCGTCGACGACGACCGGCAGGCGCAGGCACGGGCTCGGGGTGAAGGAGACGTACGGCGCGCCGGCGCGGAACGCGGCGAGGGCGTAGACCGCGGTGACCGGCAGCGCGTCGTCGACGGCGGTGACCGCGTCGGGGTCGTCGACGGGCGGTTGGGTGCTGGCGACGTCGACCACCACGACCCGGTCCAGCTGGTGCTTGTGCGCGAACGCGGTGATGTCGCCGGCGAGGCGCTCGACCGCCACGGCGACGGGCTCCTCCCCCACGACGTACCCCGGCCGCACCTCGGCGTCGACGGTGGCGAGGTCGGCCGCGACGGCTCCGAGGACCCCGGCGGGCAGGACCCCGGCGCTGACCAGCGCCTCCGCCTTCTTCGCCATCGACCCGGAGCCGAGCTCGTGCCCGCCGAAGAAGAGGTCCGCGATCCCGACGAGGCCGTCGGGTGCGAGCTCGGGCAGCTCGGTGACCAGGCCGGTGGTCGGCACGAGGCCGTGGCTGACGCCGAGCGCGCCGACGACCGCGGTGGTCGCCACCGAGCCGCCCGCGCCGACGAACCACACGCCGGTGCCACCACCACGCCGGTCGCGGACGTCGGTGCCGCGCTCGTGGTCAGGGTTGGGGGTGTTCTGCATGGGTCACCTTGCTGCTCGGGTGGTGCGACGCACCACGGGGGTCGGCCGGGACCGGCCGGGGATCGCGGCGTCGAGGGCGCCGGCGGGAAGTCGGTAGAGCGCGGCGAGGGCGGCGCGCTGGGCGGCGGGCGGCACCTTGCGCCCGGCCTCCCAGCTGCGGACCGCGGACGTCGAGCGGCCGCAGTGGCGCGCGACGTCGCGCTGGGTGAGCCCGCTCCAGGCACGCAGGTCGCGCAGCACCTGCGGCAGGTCGCCCGGCCGCCAGGCGGCGGGGCGCAGGCCGAGCGGCGGGGTGGTCGCGAACCAGGCGCTCACCGTGGCGACGTCGGTGCCGAGCACCTCGGCGAGCCGGCGCTGGTGGGCCAGGCGGGGCGCGCGGCCGCGCTCCCACGCTCCGACGAGGTGCCGCGAGACGCCGAGGTGGTCGGCGAGGCGGGCCTGGGTGAGGCCGCGCCGGGCGCGGGCCCGCTGCAGCGGCCCGCTGTGCCTGCTGCGCCGCGGCTGGTGCGCGGCGAGCAGAGCGCGGAGCTCGCGCGGCGTGACGCTGCCGGCGGGGGCGCCGATCAGGGAGGCCAGCCGCGGCAGCAGCTCGAGCGGCATGCCGGCGCGGCCGGCCTCCCAGTTGAAGACGGTGGCCACCGGCACGCCCAGCCCGGCGGCGACGTGCGCCGCGGTCCAGCCGCGCCGGTGGCGCAGGGTGCGCAGCCCGGTGGCCCGCACCCGGGTGCCGGGGCGGGGCGGTGGGCGGTGCGCGTCGAAGAAGGCCACCACGGCGGCCCGGTCGGTGGCCAGGACGCCGGCCAGGGCGGCGATGACGTCCGGCCCGGGGAGCCGCTCGCCCCGCTCCCACCGCAGCACGGTGGCGGTGTGCACGCCGAGCGCGGCCGCCACCTCCCGCGGGGTGAGCCGGAGCTCGCCACGGCGCGCCCGCAGGTCCAGCGGTACGCCGGACCGCGGGCCACGCACCTGACCGCCCTGGCTCACCGCGGCCTCACGAGGAGGTCGAGAACGCCGCGTCGAACGCCGCGCTCGGCGGGTCGAAGGCGAGCCGGCGGACGAACTCGAGCGCCTCGGGCGCCCCGACGAGCCGGTCCATGCCGGCGTCCTCCCACTCGACGGAGATCGGGCCGTCGTACCCGATGGTGTTGAGCATCCGGAAGGACGCCTCCCACGGGACGTCACCGTGCCCGGTGGAGACGAAGTCCCAGCCGCGGCGCGGGTCCGCCCACGGCAGGTGCGAGCCCATGCGGCCGTTGCGGCCGTTGCCGACCTGGCGCTTCGCGTCCTTGCAGTCGACGTGGTAGATCCGGTCCTTGAAGTCCCACAGGAAGCCCACCGGGTCGAGGTCCTGCCACACGAAGTGCGACGGGTCCCAGTTGAGCCCGAAGGCCTCCCGGTGGCCGATCGCCTCGAGGGTCTGGACGGTGGTCCAGTAGTCGTAGGCGATCTCCGAGGGGTGCACCTCGTGGGCGAAGCGGACGCCGACCTCGTCGAAGACGTCGAGGATGGGGTTCCAGCGGTCGGCGAAGTCGCGGTAGCCCGCGGCGACCATCTCCTCGGTGGCCGGCGGGAACATCGCGACGTACTTCCAGATCGCCGAGCCGGTGAACCCGACGACGGTGCTCACGCCCAGGCGCTGGGCGGCGCGGGCGGTCATCTTCATCTCCTCGGCCGCACGCTGCCGCACGCCCTCGGCGTCCCCGTCGCCCCAGATCCGCTCGGACAGGATCCCGTGGTGGCGCTCGTCGATCGGGTCGTCGCAGACGGCCTGCCCGGTGAGGTGGTTGGAGATGGTCCACGTCTTGAGGTCGTACTTCTCGAGCAGGTCGAGCTTCTCCTGGACGTAGGCGTCGTCCTCGGCTGCTCGCCACACGTCGAGGTGGTCACCCCAGCAGGCGATCTCGAGGCCGTCGTACCCCCACCCGGAGGCGAGTCTGCAGACGTCCTCGAAGGGCAGGTCGGCCCACTGGCCGGTGAAGAGGGTGATCGGGCGTGCCATTGCGTGCTCCTTTGTCGGTGCTGTTCGTCCAGCTGGTCGTCCAGCGGCGGACGTCGGTGGGTCCTACGGGTGGTCCTGGGTCGGCCTGGTGGCCGGTGCGAGCCGGTGCCGGGGCGGAGCGCACAGCCCCGGCACCGGCGCGCGGGGAGCGGAGCCTCGCGGTCCCGCTCCCCCGTCCGGGACGGGGAGCCGGCCACCGGCCGTCACGCAGGGCCGAACCTGCGTGCGGTCGGCTGCCGCACCGAGCGGTACGGCGTGGCCGGGCATCCCCATCCGAACGTCCTCCTCTCCTCTGCCGGCGCCCTAGAGCTGGGCCTTCAGGCGGCGGGCGAGGTCCTTGAGTGCGGCCTTCGCCTTGGCGTTGCGCACGCCGTTGGCGAGGGTCTGCACCCGGGTGAGGGACCGGACGGCCTGGCGGTCCTGGCCGCGCCGGTCAGCCCGCTGGGCGGTGGCCAGTGCGCTCTTGAGCTGGCCGGCCAGTCGGGCACCCACCTTGTTCTCCCGGTCGAGCCGGTTCACCAGCTGCTTGCCGTTGGCGTAGGAGGCGACCACCGTGAAGGTGACCGTCTTCTTGCGCTGGTTGCCAGCAGCGTCGACGACCGTGACCACGAGGCGGTGCTTGCCGGTGCGGAGCACCATCGCGTCGATCCGCGGGCGGAGGCCGACGGCCTTGCCGTCCAGGCGGATCTTGCGGGTGGCGACGCTCGAGGCCGGCTCGGTGATGGTGATCCGGGCGTTCTTGACCGCGGCGGGGCTCAGTCGCGCCCCGTTCTTGATCCCGGTCACCTTCACCTGCGGCGCGGTGCGGTCGATCTTGACCGTCAGGGTCTTGATCGGCGACACGTTGCCGTCCTCGTCACGGGCACGGGCCTGGACCCGCGTGACCTTCTGCTTTGTCACCTTCACCGGGGCGGTGTAGGTGGTCCAGGGGCCGTTGTCGATGCGGTACTCCACGACCAGGTCGCCGACCCCGCCGCTCCCGGCGACGCTGACGGTGACCGGGCCCTTGAACCAGCCGCGGCGGCCGTCCGGCACCGCCGGGGACGTGGTGATGGTGACCGACGGGGTGGTACCGGCGCCGACCTCGACGGTGGAGGTGCCCTCCGCCGAGACGTTGCCCGCCACGTCGACCGCGCGGTAGCGCACGACGTGGGTCCCACTGTCGAAGGACAGCGGCGAGGAGTAGGTCGACCACTCCGCGTCGCCGTCCACCTGGTACTCGATCCGGTCGAGACCGGACGTCGCGTCGGTGGCGGTCAGGGTGAGGGTCTTCGGCTTGTCGCCACCCTCCTCCGCCGTCACGGCCGGAGCGACCGTGTCGACCTTGACCGTCTCGGACTCGACCTCCTCGACGTTGCCTGCGGCGTCCGTCGCCCGGAACTCGACCAGGACCTCGCCCTCACCAGGCACCTCGACGGCGTCGGTGTACTCGGTCCAGTCGCCACCGGCGATGCGGTACTCGACCAGTTCCACGCCCGACCCGTCGGGGCCGTCCGTGGCCGCCAGGGTGAACGAGGGACGGCTGGTGTGCCAGCCGGCCTCCCCGTCCGCGTCCGGCAGGGTGATGGTCGTCGTCGGCGCGGTGGTGTCAGCCGGCTGCTCGCCGTCCGGACCACACGCCTCCGGACCCACGGCGAACCAGTCGAAGCTGGCCGTGATGCCGGCTCCGTCGTTGGTGTTCGCCGCCGCCAGCAGGCCGACCCGCGGGTCGTCGATGCCGGTCAGGTCGTAGCCGCCGGGCATCTCCGTCCAGGTCTCGCCATCGGCGCTGTACGAACCGATGACCTGCTCGCCGTCCTCGCTGGTGAGCCGCAGCCACACGGTGCTCGGGAACTCCTCGCCGAGCGACGGGGTGTTGGTCTCGGCTGCGGTGCCGTCGAGCTCCTTCGCGGTCTGGATGATGTTGGACGCAGAGTTCGGCTCGCCGCTGCGACCCTGGAACACGTGCTTGATGTAGTTGTCGTCGTCGCCGTAGATCAGCAGGCCCGCGGACTGGTAGGACCGGTTGATCGGGGCGCTGACCCTGGTGGTGACCACGAACGGTCCGTCGGGAAGGTCGGTGAGGACCAGGTCCCGGGCGTTGTTCGTGTTCTGGTAGAGGTCGGTGGCCTCGAGCGGGATGCTCAGCTCGCCACCGGCCACCTCGAGGTTGCCGCTCGGTCGGACGACGTCCCAGTCCCCACCCAGCATGTTGCCGTCGAAGGTGTCGACGAAGCACGACGGGGCGCACGGCTCGGCCGTGTCGTCGGGGGTGATGGTGAAGTAGTCGAACTCCGCGGTGATCCCGACGGAGCCCGCCTGGTTGCCCAGCGCGAGCAGGCCCACCTTCGGGCTGCTGATGCCGGACAGGTCACGCACTCCCGCGACCTCGGTCCAGGTCGCACCGTCGCTGCTGTACGACGCCGTGACCTCGTTCCCGTCGGTGCTGGTCATCCGCAGCCACACGGTGTCCGGGAAGTCCGCACCCAGGTTGGGCGTGTTCGTCTCGGTCGCCGTGGCGCCGACCTCCTTGGCGAACTGGACCACGTTGTTCGCCTTGTTGGCGGTGTTGGACCGGCCGGAGTAGACGAGCTTCAGGTAGTTGTCGTCGTCCCCGTAGACCACGAGTCCGCCCTGCTGGTAGGCCCGGTCGGCCGGCAGCGTGAGCTTCGTGGTCACCTCGAAGGCACCGGCCGGCAGGTCCTGCAGCACGATGTTCGGGGTGGTGTTGGTCCCCTGGTAGATGTCCGTCGCCGTGATCGGGATGTTCAGCGACCCGTCCACCACCGTGAGCGACTGGTCGACGCGGACGCTGCGGTTCCAGCGGTCCGTGTCGAGGGCGTTGCCCAGGAAGTCGTCGGAGCGGCCGCTGAAGCAGGTGTCCGACCCGGCGGTGGCGGTGACCTCGAGGGTCTTCGTGGTGGCAGCCCCGCGGGCGTCGGTCGCGGTCAGCGAGACGACGTACTTGCCGGGCGTGGTGAAGGTGTGGCTCGGGTTCTCCTCGGTGGAGGTCTCCGAGTCACCGAAGCTCCACTCGTAGGTGACCGGGTCGTCGCCGTCCGGGTCCTCGACCTCGCTGGTGAACTGCACGGGCAGCGGGGCCGGGCCACGGTCGGTGCTGGCGCTGATCGACACCACCGGCGGCTGGTTGTCGGTGATGCCGCGACCCTCGAACTGGATCCAGTTGACGTTCGCGCCACCCGACGTCGCCACGAAGTACAGCGGCTCGCCGTCCTCCGAGGCACCGGTGAAGTCGGTCGAGACCTCCTGGAAGGCCTGCGCCCCACCGGTGTTCGGGACCTCGATGGTGCCGATCGTCTCGCCGGTCGGCGAGCCCTGCCGGATGGCGAAGGCAGCACCGTCGGTGTTCGAGGCGACCCGCAGGGTCGCGCCAGTGATCCCGGTCAGGTTCATGACGTCCCAGCCGAACCAGTCACCGGTCTCCACGCCGGTGACCATCTGGCCGCCACCCGTGTCGCTGGTGGCCTGGGTCGCCACGCCCGGGGTGCCGCCCGGCTCCTCGCCGGTGCGCCCGGTCTCGTCGAAGAACTCGGCCTCCTTGTGCTTGGTGTGCACCACGACGCCGTCGACACCCATGAGCGGACCGGCCGCCCCGTTGCCGTCGTCGGTGTAGGTGGCCTTGATCGTGCCGAAGATGTTGGCGCCGACGTGGCCGGCGTCGCCCGGCAGCGGGAAGGTGCCGCTGCAGCCGTGGTACTGCTCGTAGTCGTGCGAGTGCTCGTCGTGGCCGAGGCCCGGCTGCACGACGACGCGCTCGCAGTCGATCTCGCCGTCCTCCGGGTCGGTGACCTCGACCTCGTACGCGATGTGGTCACCGAAGTCGAAGAACCCGCCGTTGAGGGGCAGGACGAGCTTCACCGTCGGGGCGGTGTTGCCCGAGACGATGTCGATGTTCGTCGTGCCCGTGCGGCCACCCTCGTCGGTCACCGTGAGCCGGGCGGTGTAGTTGCCCGGGTCGGTGTAGGTGTGGCTGCCGGTCGGGTCGGTCGAGTCGGCCTCACCGTCGCCGTCGAAGTCCCAGGCGTAGGTCAGCCCGGTCGAGTCGCCGGTGTCGGGGTCGAACGAGGCGGTCCCGTCGAACTGGACGGTCAGCGGCGCCGGACCCGAGGTGCGGTCCGTCGTCGCGCGGGCGACCGGGGCACGGTTGCCCTCGACGTAGTCGATCCGGTAGACGCCGGAGTCGGTGTTGTTGCCGTTGAAGCCGCTGCCCCACTCGATCATGTAGAGCGCACCGTCCGGCCCGAACTGCAGGGCGTGCGGACGCACCATGGGCAGGCTGGGGAGGAAGCGGTTCAGGTCGGTGTAGCTGCTCCCGTCCCCGTTCATCTGCACGGTGAACAGCCGGCTGTTGTTCCAGTCGGCCCAGATCGCCTTGCGGTCGAAGTACTCCGGCCACTTGCGGTCGGAGACCAGGTCGGGGTCGTAGGCGTAGGTGCCCGAGGTCATCGGCGCACCGCTGGCCCCGATCTCCGGGGTGCCGGTGATCGACGGGTTGTTGCTCTGCCACATCACCGCCGGCTTGGCGGGCGGAAGCTGGGTCAGGCCGGTGTTGTTGGGCGAGTCGTTGACGGGGTTGTCGCAGTCGAAGGCCGCGCCCGCCGTGCTGCTGGCGAAGTTGTAGTCGTTGTACGGGGTGTTGTCACCCACGCAGTACGGCCAGCCGTAGTTGCCGGGCTCGTCGAGGATGTTCCACTCCACGCGACCGTTGGGACCCCGCGTGGCGCTGGTCGTTCCGGCGTCCGGGCCGTAGTCGGCGACGAGGATGTTGTTGTTCTGCTCGTCGAGGCCGATCCGGAACGGGTTGCGGAAGCCCATCGCGTAGATCTCGGGCCGCGTCTTGTTGTCGGTGTCCTCGTCCTCGTCGAAGAGGTTGCCCTCGGGGATCGAGTAGCCCCCGTCCGGCAGCGGCGTGATCCGCAGGACCTTGCCGTTGAGGGTGTTCGTGTTGCCGGACGTGCGCTGGGCGTCCCAGGCCTCACGGCCCGGGCGCTCGTCGATCGGCGTGTAGCCGCTCGAGTCGAACGGGTTGGTGTTGTCACCCGTCGCCAGGTAGAGGTTGCCGTCCTTGTCGAACTCCAGCGACCCACCGGCGTGGCAGCACTGGTCGCGCTGCGTCGGCACGTCGAGGATCGTCGTCGCGGTGTCCAGCTGGAGCGTGTTGCCGTCCATCGTGAACCGCGAGATCCGGTCGATGGCCTCGGCCCCGGCCGGCGAGTAGTAGAGGTAGACCCAGTTGTTCGAGGCGAAGTCCGGGTCGAGCGCGATGCCGAGCAGGCCGAACTCCTGGCCGGTGTAGACCGGGATCGTGCCCGCGGTCACCACCGAGCCGTTCGGCAGGATGATCCGCACGGCACCGTTGCGGTCGATGTAGAACACCCGACCGTCGTCGGCGATGTCGAGCTCCATCGGGTTCGACGTGTTCTCGTCGAGCGCGACCTTCTCGAAGCTGGGCTCGAGGGTGGCCTTGCAGTCGGAGGGCACGACGCCGGCAGCGGTCTGGATGCCGCCGAGCAGGTGCTGCAGGAAGGTCTCGTCGGTGAAGGACTCCTCGGTGTGGCCCATGCCGGTGTACCAGCTGCGGCCGCCGTCGTAGTCCTGGCACCAGGCGATCGGGTGCTCCACACCCATCGCGCCGCCGCCGGGGCTGTACGTCGACTCGTCCATCGAGGCGAGGACGTGCACCTTCCCGCGGGGGTTCGTCTGGAAGTTGTACCACTCGTCGACACGCTCCCAGAGCGGCGCGATGCCGGCGGTGGAGGCGTGTGCGGGGTCCTCGACCTTGACGGTCGCGGTCGGGGTGCCCGGCGGGTGGTTGGCGAAGTAGGAGCCGACCAGCTCGCCGTACCAGGGCCAGGAGTACTCGGTGTCGGACGCGGCGTGGATGCCTGCGTAACCGCCACCGGCCTGGATGTAGCGCTCGAACGCGCCCTGCTGGGCGGTGTTGAGCACGTCGCCGGTGGTCGAGAGGAAGATGACGACCTCGTACTGCTCGAGGTTCTCGTCGGTGAAGACGGTGCTGTCCTCGGTCGCGGTGACGTTGAAGCCGTGCTCGAGCCCGAGCTGCTGGATCGCCGCGACGCCCTCGTCGATGCTGCTGTGCCGGAACGCGGCGGTCTTGGAGAAGACGAGCGCGTCGAACTCGTCGGCCTCCGCGGCGGCGGCTGCGGCCTTGTCGGCCGTCCACGGCACGGCGTTGCTCGGCGGCGCCGCCTCCTTCAGGGCCGACGTGCCCTGCGCAGGTGCCGCGGCCCGGTCGGCGACCGGTGCCGCTGCGGCGGGTCCGGCGAGGGCTGCCGCGCCCAGGGGCAACGACACGATCATGGCGACGGTCGCGCCCAGCGTCGTGCGCGAGCCTCTCCGTAGCCGCGTGATGACGTTCTTCATCACGTATCCCTTCGTTTGACGGATGTGCGCTCCATCGGTTCCGGGGCGGTCCCCGGGCGTTCGGCCCTGGTGTGGTGCTGGTGGTGCTGGTCGGTGCTGGTCGGTCTGGGTCGAGCTGGTCGAGGGGTGGTCGGGTCGGTGTCGGTCGGGTCGGTTCCTTCTCCTGGTCTCTCTGGTTGGTCGGGTCGGTCGGGTCAGCGGACGCCGAGCAGGTGCTCCATCGCCAGCTGGTCGAGGGCCTCCATCGCGACGCTGCGCGCGCTCATGGCCTCGAGGTCGTAATGGGCGTCGCGCAGGTCGGCGAGCGCCTCGCCGGGCGCGAGGGTCGGGGTGCTGAGCTCGTCGACGAGCGCAGCGTCGAGCGCGGCCCGCACGTCGGGGTCGGCACGGAACGCGGACGCCCGCTCCCGGAGGATGAGGTAGTTGCGCATGCACGCCCGCGCCGACTCCCACACGCCGTCGACGGCCTCGGCGCGCGGCGGCTTGAAGTCGAAGTGCACGAAGCCGTCGTACGGCGCCGTGCCGGCGCCACCGAGGAGGGTGTCGACCGTCCAGAACGCCCCGCGCAGGTTGCCGGCACCGAAGCGCAGGTCCTGGTCGAAGCGCGGCCCGTGCTGGCCGTTGAGGTCGATGTGGAAGAGCTTGCCGTGCCACATCGCCTGGGCGATGCCGTGCGCGAAGTTGAGCCCCGCCATCTCCTCGTGGCCGACCTCGGGGTTGAGGCCGACCATCTCCGGGTGCTCGAGCTCGGAGATCAGCGCGAGGGCGTGGCCGATGGTCGGCAGCAGGATGTCGCCGCGCGGCTCGTTGGGCTTGGGCTCGAGCGCGAAGCGCAGCTGGTAGCCCTGCTCCTTCACGTAGGCGCAGACCAGGTTGAGCGACTCGGCCATCCGGTCGAGCGCGGCCGGGATGCTCTTGCTCGCGCCGTGCTCGGCGCCCTCGCGACCGCCCCACATCACGAAGGTCTCGGCGCCCAGCGACGCGGCCAGGTCGATGTTGCGCAGCACCTTCGCGGTCGCGTAGCGCCGCACGGTGCGGTCGTTGGCGGTGAGCCCGCCCTCCTTGAAGACCGGGTGGCCGAACAGGTTGGTGGTCACCATCTCGCAGCGCAGGCCGGTGTCGCTCAGCGCCTGCTCGAACTTCTTCAGCGTCACGTCGCGCGACGCGTCGTCGGGCAGCAGGTCGTCGTCGTGGAAGGTGACCGCGGCCGCGCCGAGCTCGGCGAGCTTGTAGGTGCTCTCGATCGGGTCGAGGGGCGGGCGGCTGGCCGGCCCGAAGACGTCGACCCCTTCCCACCCCACGGTCCACAGACCGAAGGAGAACTTGTCCTCGGGGACGGGCTGGTACGGGTCGTTGGTCATGCGGGGATCTCCTGCCAGGTTCGGTTCGTCGCGCTGGTCTCGACGGCGTCGAGGACGCGCTGGATCTGCAGGCCGTCGGCGAAGGTGGGCGTCGGCTCGACGCCGTTCGCGATGGCGGTCACCAGGTCGACGGCCTGGTGGGTGAAGCCGTGCTCGTAGCCGAGGCCGTGGCCGGGGGGCCACCACGCCGCAACCCACGGATGGGTCGCCTCGGTGACGAGGATCCGGCGGAAGCCGGCCTCCTCGTCGGGCAGCGTCGCGTCGAAGAAGTGCAGGACGTTCATGTCCTCGAAGTCGAACGCGAGGCTGCCGAGCGAGCCGTTCACCTCGATCCGGATCGCGTTCTTGCGTCCGGTCGCAAATCGGGTGGCCTCGAACACGCCGGCCGCCCCGCTGCTGAAGCGGGCCAGGAACAGGGCTGCGTCGTCGACGGTGACCTCGCCGCGCTCCGTCGAGGCCGTGCCCGACAGGCCGGCGTGCTCGGTGGCCAGCGGACGCTCCTTGACGAAGGTCTCGAGGTGGCCGGAGACCTCGGCGATGGTGTCGCCGGTGATGTGCTGGGTGAGGTCGATGATGTGGGCGCCGATGTCGCCGAGCGACCCGGACCCGGCGCGCTCGCGCTGCAGCCGCCAGGACAGCGGCGCCTCGGGGTCGGCGATCCAGTCCTGGAGGTACTGGGCGCGGACGTGGSGGAKGGTGCCGRGGCGGCCGTCGGCCACGAGCTGGCGGGCGAGCGCGATCGCCGGGACCCGGCGGTAGGTGAACCCGACCATGGCGCGCACGCCGCGCTCCGCGGCGGCCGCGGCGGCCTTCGCCATCTCCTCCGCCTCCGCGACCGAGTTCGCCAGCGGCTTCTCGCACAGGACGTGCTTGCCGGCCTCCAGCGCCGCGATCGCGATCTCGGCGTGGGAGTCGCCCGGCGTGCAGATGTCGACGAGGTCGACGTCCTCGCGTCGTACGAGCTCACGCCAGTCGGTGACGTGGTCCTCCCAGCCGAGCCGCTCGGCCGCGGCAGCGGTGCGGGCGGCGTCGCGCCCGCCGAGGACCCGCATCACGGGGACCAGGGGGAGGTCGAAGAACCGGGGTGCGGACCGCCACGCCTGGGAGTGGGCGGCACCCATGAAGGAGTGACCGACCATGCCGACGTTGATGCGGGCGACGGCCTGGTCGCTGGGGCTGGGGGTGGCGTTGGCCATGGTTCACCTGACTTTCTGGAGGTGCTCTCCCCGGGTCGCGCGCCGCGCGACCCGGGGAGAGCTCGTCGGATCAGGACTCGAAGGCGGTCGGCAGGTACTTGTCGACGTTCTCGGCCGTGACGACCGGGGCGTAGAGCTGGACCAGGCGCGGGACCTCGACCTCGACGAGGTCGTCGACCGACCGGTCCTGGGCGAGCAGGCGGGCCAGCTTGAGGCCGTCCGCGCCCTGGGTCGACGGGTAGATGACGGTCGCCTTGAGGACGCCCTCACCGGACTTGATCGCCTCCATGGCGTTCTTCGACCCGGCACCGCCGATCATCACGAACTCGTCGCGGCCGGCGTTGTCGATGGCCGCGAGGACGCCGACACCCTGGTCGTCGTCGTGGTTCCAGAGGTAGTCGATCTTCGGAGCGGCCTGGAGCAGGTTGGTGGCCGCCTCCTCGCCACCCTGGACGGTGAAGTCCGCGGCGACGCGGTTGTCGACGTCGAGGCCGCACTCCTTGAGCGCGTCCTTGAACCCGCGGCTGCGGTCCTGGGTGAGCGGCAGCGAGTCGATGCCGGCGATCTCGGCGACGATCGCGTCCTTGTTGCCGCCGGCCTGCTCGCAGATGTACTCGCCGGCGGAGACGCCCATGCCGTAGTTGTCACCGAGCACGGTGACGCGCGCGGCGTTGGGGTCGTTGAACTCGCGGTCGACGTTGATGACCGGGATGCCGGCCTCCATCGCCTCGAGCGCGATCGGGGTCAGCGCGGCACCGTCGAAGGGCAGCAGCACGATCGCGTCGACCTTGTCGTTGATGAAGGTCTCGATCTGCTGGATCTGCACCTGCGGGTCGTTGGTGCCCTCGGCGACGATCAGCTCGACGTCCTCGTAGTTGTCGGCGACCGTCCGGGTCGACTCGGTGATCGACGCCATCCAGCCGTGGTCGGCGGCCGGGGCGGAGAAGCCGATGCGGACGGTGTCGCCGGCCTCGTCGTTCGAGCCCTCCTCGGCCTGGGACGTGCCGCCCCCGAGGTTCTCGTTCGCGTCGTCGGGCTCGTTGCTGGTGCAGGCGCTGAGGCCGACGACGGCGACCACGGCGAGTGCTGCCATGAGCTTCTTGCGTGCGGTGGACATCTTCAGGGACATGCGGTGCTCCTCGGGTGGTGGTGCATGACGGTTCGGACGGATGGTTCAGCTGCTGCTCTTCCGAGACGCCAACCACTGCTGGAGCAGGACGGCGGCGACGATGATCACGCCCTTGAGCAGGGACTGCTCGGAGTTGTCCCTGTTGTTGAGCGTGAAGACGTTGGTCAGGGTCGTGAAGATGAGGACCCCGAGGACGGTGCCGGTGATGGTGCCCCGTCCCCCGGCCAGGAGGGTGCCGCCGATCACGACCGCGGCGATGGCGTCGAGCTCGAGCAACATGCCGTGCGTCGACGAGCCGGTCGTCGTACGGGCGATGATCAGCAGCGCGCCGATGGCCGAGCAGACCCCGACCAGGACGTACAGCAGCACGGTGTGGCGCCGGACGTTGATGCCGGCGAGCCGCGCCGCCTCGGGGTTGCCGCCGACGGCGAAGGTGCGCCGGCCGAAGGTGGTGCGGTTGAGCAGCACCCAGCCGACGACGGCGACGGCGGCGAACACCCAGATGGACATGTCGATGCCGAGCGGCTTGGCGGTGAAGAAGTCGAAGAAGCCAGGGACGTCGGTCGCGATCTGCGTCTTCTTCTGGGAGATGATCTCAGCCAGCCCGCGGGCGGAGACCAGCATCGCCAGGGTGGCGATGAAGGCCACGACCTTGCCGTAGGCGATGAGTATCCCGTTGACCAGCCCGCACCCGGCCCCGACGGCGATCGCGGTGAACACCATCAGGCTCCAGTGCACGTCGACGGCCATCTCCCGCGTCGCGAGCGTGGTCGCCCAGACCGACGACAGGGCGAGGATCGCGCCGACGGAGAGGTCGATGCCGCCGCCGGTGATGACGAAGGTCATCCCGATCGCGACGACGCCGATGACGGTGGACAGTCGCAGGATCGTCAGCAGGTTGTCGCTGCTGGCGAAGCGGTCGCCGGCCGTGACCATGCCGACGACGCACAGCAGCGCCAGCGCGATCAGCAGGCCGAGCATGCGGAAGAACCCGACCTCCGCCAACCAGGCGGTGCCGCCGGCGGAGCCCTTGTGGGCGCCCTCGGCCTCCATCCCCTGGGTGGACTCGGTGGTGGGGACGACCGGCAACGCGCGGCTGGTCCCCTCGGCCTCGGCCGACTTCCCGAGATCGACGGGCGAGGTGTCGGTCGGCCCCGTGACGGGGCTCGTGCTCTGGTCGCTCATGCGGGGGTTCCTTCCATGACCAGGTCGAGGACCCGGGACTCGTCGATGTCGTGGGATGCGCTCTCGTGGACGACCCGGCCCTCGCGGACGACGAGCACCCGGTCCGACAGGCCGAGCACCTCCTCGACCTCGCTGGACACGACCACGACGGCGACCCCGGAGTCGGCCAGCGAGCGGATGAGCTTGTAGATCTCGGCGCGGGCACCGACGTCGACGCCGCGGCTCGGCTCGTCGAGCAGCAGCACCCGGCAACCGCGCAGCAGCCAGCGGGCCACGACGACCTTCTGCTGGTTGCCGCCGGACAGCGTCCGCACGTGGCGCGAGATGTTGCGCGGGCGTACGTCGAGGGAGTCGACCAGCTCGGTGGCCTTCGCCCTCTCCCGGGCCCGCTGGATGAAGCCCGCCCGCTGGAAGCGCTTCATCGAGGAGGCGGAGATGTTGGCGAAGACCGGCTGGTCGAGCAGCAGGCCCTGGCTCTTGCGCTCCTCGGGGGCGAGGCCCAGGCCGGCCTGGACGGCGGCGTGGACGGCACCGCGGCGCAGGCGCTTGCCGTCGACGGTGACCGTGCCGGTGCTGGCCCTGCGGGCGCCGTAGACGGTCTCGAGGATCTCGGTGCGCCCGGAGCCGACCAGCCCGGCCAGCCCGACGATCTCGCCGGCCCGCACGTCGAAGCTGACGTCGTGGAACACACCGGCCAGGGACAGGTCCCGCACCTCGAGCACGGCGGGGGCCTCGGCGTCGGGGCCGTCCCCGCGCGGCGGGAAGACGTACTCGATCGAGCGGCCGGTCATCAGCCGGATCAGGTCCGCGGTCGGGGTGGTGGCGGCGGGCAGGCCGGTCGCGACGGTGGAGCCGTCCTTGAGGACGGTGATCCGGTCGCCGATCTCGCGGATCTCCTCGAGTCGGTGGGAGATGTAGACGATCGCGACGCCCTGCTCGGTCAGCGCGCGGATGACCCGGAAGAGGTTCTCGACCTCGCCGGCGTCGAGCACCGCGGACGGCTCGTCGAGGATGAGCAGGTCGACGTCGTGCGAGAGCGCGCGGGCCATGCTGACCACCTGCTGCCCCGCCGGTGAGAGGTCGCCGACCAGCTGGGTCGGGCTCAGCTCGTCGTGGCCGAGCCGGGCGAGGATGCCCTGCGTCCGCTCGTTGGTCGCGGACCGGCGGGAGAACCCGACGGTCGAGATCTCGTGGCCGAGGAAGATGTTCTCCGCGACGGTGAGGCCGGGCACGAGATCGAGCTCCTGGTAGATCGTCGCGACGCCGGCGTCGATCGCGGCCTGCGGGTGGCCGAAGTGCACCTCGCGGCCCTTCCACCAGATCGTCCCCTCGTCCGGCTGGTACGACGCCGAGAGGATCTTGATCAGCGTCGACTTGCCCGCACCGTTCTGCCCGAGCAGGCAGTGCACCTCGCCCGCGGCGACCTCGAGGTCGATGCCGTCGAGGGCGCGGACCGACGAGAACTGCTTCACGATGCCCGTCATCCGCAGCAGGGGCGTGCCTGCGTCCTGGGTGGTGCTCACTGTGCTTCTCCTGTCGCCGGTCGGCGGGGCACTCGGGTCGGGTCGGCGAAGACCGACTCGAGGGAGGCGGTGGCGCCGCCGCGCACCGCGGCCCCGAAGCCGAGCGTCGACAGCTCGACGCGGGTGCCACCGGCACCGGGGGCGACGACGCGGTCGCGGAGCTCGCGCTCGATCGCGGGCCGCATGTGGTGGCCGACCGCGGCGTAGTAGCCGGTCAGCACGATCGTGGTCGGGTTGAGGGCGTTGGCGAGGATCGAGGCCCCGACACCGACCCAGGAGCCGACCTCGTCGAGCGCGTTGAGCGTGCGGGTGTCGGCCAGGTCGGCGCGGCGGTTGATCTCGGCGAGCCGGGCGTCGATGTCCATGCCCGGGTTGCGGATCGGGTCGTCCGGGTCGGCCGCGAGCTCGATGAGGGCGCGCAGGCCGCTGACGGTCTCCCAGCAGCCCTGGCGCCCGCACCCGCACTGGCGACCGCGGGGGTCCACGATCATGTGGCCGAACTCGCCGGCGTACCCGTGGCTGCCGCGGAGCAGCCGGCCGCCGGTCACGATGCCGCCACCGACGCCGATCTCGCCGTGCAGGACGAGGATGTCCTGCCGGGACGGGTCACCAGGTGTGACCTCGGCGGCGGCTGCCAGGTTGCCCTCGTTGTCGACGACGACCGGGTAGGAGCCGTCGAGCTCGTCGCGCAGGATCGTCCCGACCGGCACGTCGTACCAGCCGAGGTTGGGGCCGTGTGTGAGCACGTCGCGGGTCTGGTCGTAGAGGCCGGCGACCCCGACGGTGAGCCCGACCGGCGCCGCGCCGCGCGACTCGAGGCCGCTGACGGTCTCCTGCACGAGGTCGACGAGGCGCTCGATCACCCGGCCGGCGCCCAGCGAGCGGGCGTCGAGGCCGATCTTGCGCTCCTCGACGATCTGCCCGCGCAGGTCGAGCGCCATCGTCGAGACGTGGTTGACGTTGATCTCGGCGCCGATGCCGCACACGGCGCGGCCGTCGAGCTCGACGGCGGTGCTGGGCCGGCCGACCGCGTTCTGCACGAGCGGGCCGTCGCTGGCCAGGCCGCGCTCGATCAGCTCGGTGATCAGGGTGGAGACGGTGGAGCGGGTCATGCCCAGCTCGACGGCGAGGGCCGCGCGGGAGCGGGCGCCGTGGTCGCGGAGGTGCCGGAGGACGAGCCCGAGGTTGGACCGACGCACGTCGGGGTTCCCCAGGCTGTGGCCCGCGGTGTGGCTCAAGGTCGACACCACGTCTCCTCTCCGGACAGGCTCGCGCCGAGGGCGCGCTCGATCGGCGCGTCGGCAGGGCTGCGCCGACGTCAGAAATGGGGGTGGCCAGGGGCACGTGCGCCCGAGAGGACCCGCACGTCGCTACAGGTGCCCCGGTGTGACGACCGTCACTGGTTTGTTGGGGCGCCGCCCAAACTAAGCGGGTTCAACAAGGCCTAGCAAGAGCCTGGCGCTGACGAACCGGGACGATTTCCCGAGTTATGACGAATCGAGAATCAAATCTGACGATATTCGTCATAAGTTCGTCATCGGGCGCTGCGTCCGCCGGCAATCCAGGCCTCCACGGCCTCGGAGCCGGCGCCGATCAGGACGGCGTGGTCGCCCACCTCGCTCAGCACGATGTCGAGGTCCTCGGCCAGCCGGGCGGGTGCGAGCCGGTAGACCGTGGTGCGCAGGTCGCCCAGCAGCTGGGCCCCCAGCGCGGCCACCGGTCCGCCCAGCACCACCCGGAGCGGGTCGGCGTGCGCGACGACCCCGGCGAGCACCTTGCCCAGCCGCTGGCCCAGGTCCCGGGCGAGCTGGACGACGACCGGGTCGCCGGTCCGGCCGGCCGCGACGAGGTCGGCGAGGTCGAGGGCGCCGTTGCGGGAGAGCGCGTCGGCGAGCACCTGCGACCGGCCGCGGTGGGCCTGCTCGGTCGCCTGGGCGACCAGCGCGGACGCGCTGACGAACGCGTCGAGGCACCCGGTCAGGCCGCACACGCACGCCGGCCCGAACTCCTCGACCCGCAGGTGCCCGACCTCGCCGGCGTGCCCGGACCCGCCGGTGCTGAGCCGCCCGCCGGACATGGTGGCGAGCGTGACGCTGCCGCCCAGCCGGACGGCCACGAAGTCGTCGATGCCGCGGGCCGCACCGGCGCGCCGCTCGCCGAGCGCCATCGCCCGCGCCGCGGGTACGGCGGCGGCCGGCGTGGTGTCGTACCGCTCGGCGAGGGGGCCGGCGAGGTCGACGTAGGCGACGGGCGCGGTGCCAGCAGCAGCCACGCCGATCGCGGCCGGCCGCCGGTCGCGGAGGACCTGGTCGACAGCCCGCAGGACCGTGGCGGTCATCGACGCCTGGTCGTCGCCGAGGTCCTGCACGTCGATGCTGACGCCGCTCTCGATCGTCAGGTGCCCGTCCAGCGCGGCCACACGGACCCGCCGCTCGGCCAGCGACAGCGCGAGGAACACCCGGTCGGCCGGCGCCGGCATCGCCACGGTCACCGACCGCCGCCCGCCCGAGCTGGCCGCGACTGGACCGTCCCGCACGTCGCCCGCCTCGGTGAGCTGGCGCAGCGGCGAGGCCAGCGTCGTGCGCGGCACGCCCAGCTGCTGGGCGAGCTGGGTCCGCGTCAGCGGTCCGTGGTCCCGCAGCCGTCGCAGCACCTCGCCGTCGAGCTCACCGGTCACGCGGGTCAAGATCTCACAGCCAGCCCGGCGACGGGGCCGATGGCTCGGGCCGCGCGACCGGCTCAGCGCGAGCGGTTGATGTCCAGCAGGCGGAGCTGGACCATTGCGTCGAACCTCGCCTCGGGGTCGCCCAGGTCGATGCCGCCGACCTCCGCGACCTTGCGCAGCCGGTAGCGGAAGGTGCTCTGGTGGGTGAACACCGCGGCCGACGCGGCACTCACGTCGCCGAAGGCGTCTAGCCACGCCGACAGGGTCTCGACCAGGTTCGAGCCGCGCTCGGCGTCGTACGCCAATAGCCGGGCCAGCGGCCCGGTCGCCTCGTCACGGTCCGCGCCGAGGTCGGCGAGCTCGAGGAGCAGCGCCTGGACGTGGACCTGGTCCATCGACGCCACCCGCCGGGCGACCCGACCCGCCCGGAGGACCCGCAGGACCCGATCGGCCGCAGCGCGGGACCGGGTGAGGTCCGAGCGCGTCTGCGCCGGGCTGCCGACGCCGACCAGGAGCCGGTGCTCCTTGCCGATGCGGTCGAGGAACTCGTTGACGACCTGTTCGGCACGGTCGACGGCGTGGTCGTCCCCGCGGATGTTGACGATCCCGTACACGACGTCGTTGACGACCGCCGTCGCCGAGTGCGGGTAGACCGCGCTGAGGTGCATCGCGAAGGCGTCCGCGACCCGCTGGCGGTTCTCCGTGCGCTGCGCCCGGCTCTCCGCGCTGCGCAGCGCGTCGTCCGAGGCCTCGGGGGACCGGGGCGCGTCCTGGGCGAGGTCCAGTGCCAGCACCAGGTAGCCGTGGTGGGCGAGTCCGAGCCGGTCGACCGCCTCCAGGGCGCCCGGGCCACCCTCGAGCGCTGTCGCGACCAGCTCCGCCCGGAGCCGACGCTCCACGTCGGCGCCCGCCCGGAGCCGGAGGAGGTGCAGCGAGACGAGCTTGGCCGACTCCTGGAGTGCCCTGGTCCGCTCGGGGCTGAGCGGTTCCCGGACGACCGCCCAGATCGAGCCCAGCACCTCGTCACCTGCCCGGACGGCGAGGGCCACCCGCGGCAGGGTGGTCTCCGTGTCGTCGTACGGCAGCGGCGGGACCTCGATCGGGCCGCGGCTGCGGTAGAGCTCCTCGAAGACCTTGCGTTCCTCCAGCAGCCGGGTGAACCGGTCGGGGACGTGGCGACCGAGGATCGACTCCACCCGCTGCGCGTCGGACACCCCGTGCTCGTCGGAGAAGGCCAGCACCCGCGAGCTCCGGTCCTCGATGGTGATCGAGGCGTCGATCAGCGTCGCGATCGCGTTCGCGAGCGCGAAGAGGTCGCCGGAGGGCAGTCCGCCGAGCGTCTCCGCGCTGGTGTCCCCGACGTCGCCCTCGGCGACGAGCGAGCGCAGCAGCGCCGTCAGCTGGGACCACGAGGCTCCCGGGGTGAGCCCGAGGACGGGGACACTGGCCTCCGCGACGGCGTCGAGGACGCGGTCGTCCACCGCGACCGGCGCACGCAGCACCAGTCCGACCGCGCCCTGCGGGCCGATCTCCTCCAGGAGCGACACGACGTCGGCCGGTTCACTGATCCCAACGCCGAGCACCAGCGCCTGCCGCGGCAGCGGCGAGTCGTCCAGCGGGTCGTGGATGACGACGTTCGTGATCTGGTCGACGTCATCCGGGTCGCCGCAGCACAGCTCGAGGAGCGTTGCGCCGAGGTCCTCCAGGACGCGGCTCAGGCTGGTCCGCGACCGGCTCATGGTGCTGCCGGGGCGCAGGCGACCAGCGGGGACGAAGGCGTCACGACCACACCGTAACGACCTCTCGCCCGCCCACGCCGTCCCCCGGGTCACGGGTGGGCCTCCGCCGACGGGACCACCGCGTCGAGCACGGGGACGGACTCCAGCAGCTCGCGGGTGTAGGGATGCTCGGGAGTCGAGAGCACGACGTCCGCCGAACCGACCTCGAGGAGCTCGCCGCGCCGCATGACCGCGACGTAGTCGCTGACGTAGCGGACCACGGCGAGGTTGTGGGAGATGAAGAGCATGGTGGTCCCCAGCTCCTGCTGCAGCTCGCGGACGAGGTTGACGACCGCCCCCTGGACGGAGACGTCGAGGGCGGACGTGATCTCGTCGGCGACCAGGACCTCGGGCCGCGCTGCGAGCGCCCGGGCCAGGGCGACGCGCTGGCGCTGACCGCCCGACAGCTCGCCCGGGAGCGCACCCGCGCGGTCGCCGCCGAGGCCGACCAGGTCGAGGAGCCGGGCGACCTCGGCCGTTCCGGACGACCTGACCCGCCGGTCGTGGCGCGGGAGCGCCTCGGCGACGGACTCCCCGACCGTCATCCGCGGGTCGAGCGAGGAGTAGGGGTTCTGGAAGACCATCTGGACCGGGCGCGGCCCGCGGCGGGAACGCAGCAGGTCGCGACCGTCGAGCGTGATCGACCCCGCCGTCACCGGCGCCAGGCCGACCGCGGCCCGCGCCAGCGTGGACTTCCCGGAGCCCGACTCGCCGACGAGGCCCACCACGGCACCGTCGGGCACGACGAGGTCGATGTCCCGCACTGCCACGTGCCCGGTACGACGCCCGCCGTACCGCACGTTCACGCGGTCGAACCTGAGCTCAGCCACGAACCTCACCCGACCCCACGGACTCGAGCGGGAGGTCCGCCTCGCCCCTCGGGTGCCAGCAGGCGAACCGGTGACCGCCGGCCGCGGGGCGCAGCCGCGGTTCCTCCTCGCGGCACAGCGCCGACGCGGCGGGGCACCGGTCGGCGAACGCGCACCCGGTCGGGAACCTCCCCGGCTCGGGAGGCCGGCCGGGGATCACGGGCAGCACGCGGGTCCGGTCGCTCCCGAGGTCGGGCACGACGTCGAGGAGCGCCCGGGTGTAGGGGTGGCGTGCCTCGGTCCGCAGGGCGCCGCTCGGGAGGTCCTCGACGATCCGGCCGGCGTACATCACCAGCACCCGGTCGCAGGTCTGGGCCACCACGGCGAGGTCGTGGCTGATCAGCAGGAGCGCGGCGCCGGTCTCGGTCCGGACGTCCGCGATCAGGCGCAGCACCTGCTGCTGGACCGTGACGTCCAGCGCGGTGGTCGGCYCGTCCGCGATCACCAGCCGCGGCGTGTTCATCAGTCCCATCGCGATCATCGCGCGCTGCAGCATGCCCCCGGAGAACTCGTGCGGGTACTGCCGCGCCCGGCGTGCTGCCGCCGGCACCTGCACCGCGTGCAGCCGGTCGACGGCGCGGGCGACCGCCCCGCGTCGGCCGAGGTCCTGGTGCTCCACCGCGGCCTCGGCGAGCTGCTGTCCGACCCGCATCGTCGGGTTGAACGAGGTCATCGGGTCCTGGAAGACCATGGCCAGCGACCGGCCGAGCAGGCCGCGGACCGCGCGGTCCGACGCTGCCTGCAGGTCCACCCCGCAGAAGTCCAGCCGGGCCGCGCTCACCACGCCCGGTCGTTCGATCAGCCGGGAGGAGGCGAGCGCGGTCAGGCTCTTGCCCGAGCCGGACTCGCCCACGATCCCGACCGCCTCACCGGCCCGGACCGAGAAGCTGACCCCACGCACCGGGGTCACCCGACCCCGTCCGGCGGGGAAGGACACGTGGAGGTCCTCGACGCTCAGCACGGCGTCCGCCTCCGGCTCACCGCCGGAGTCCGCACGGGCGTGGTCCACGACCTGCGGCGCACCCGGTCGCGCCTGGCTGCGGCCGCCTGCCACCGCGGCGGCCGTCTCGCCGAGCAGGTTGAACGCGAGGCCGGCGAGCATGATCGCCACCGCCGGGCCGAGCGCGCCGGCTGGGTTGCTGTAGATGCGGTTGATCCCCTCGCCCAACAGCCTCCCCCAGTCGTACGACGGCGCCTGGACGCCGATCCCCAGGAAGGACAGTCCGGCGAACGCCAGCAGGGCCCCGCCGGCGCCCACGGTCGCGTTGACCACGAGCGGCTCGGCGATGTTCGGGAGGATGTGGCGGCGCAGGATCCGCAGCCGGCCCACGCCCGCCACCCCGGCCGCGGCGACGAAGTCCAGTCCGTCGACCGAGGCGGCGAGCGTGGACGCGAGGCGGGCGAAGGCAGGGGCGCCGGCGAGCCCGATGCCCAGCACCGCCCCCTGGGTCCCGACCCCGAAGATCACGGCGAAGAAGAGGGCGAGCAGCAGGGCCGGGAAGGCCACGGCGATGTTGACGGCTCCCGTGACCAGGCGTCCGACCCGACGTGGCAGCACCGAGGGCGCCGTACCGAGGAGGGTCCCCAGTCCGACCGCGATCCCGACGGCGACCGCAGCGAGACCCAGCGACGTACGGGTTGCCACCAGGACCCGCGCGAAGATGTCCCTCCCGAGCCCGTCGGTGCCGAGCAGGTGCGCGGCCGAAGGTCCCTGGTGGATCGCGTCGGTGTCGACCTGCACCGCGTGGTCGCCCCAGACGACGGGGCCGAGGACGGCGAGCCCCACCATGGCGACCACCAGCGCGAGGGCAGCGGCACCCAGCGGGGTGCGCAGCACCGCCCGCCAGCTCGATCGGGTGCGCATCAGGCCTCCCTGATCGTCGAGCGGGGGTCGAGCAGGGCGAGCGTCACGTCGACGAGCAGGTTGACCAGCAGGACCAGGCCGCCGTAGATCAGGATGATGGCCTGCACGACCGGGTAGTCCTTGGCCGTGATCGACTGGACGATGCGCGATCCCAGGCCGGGCCAGGCGAAGACGTTCTCGACGAGCACCGTGCCGGCCACCATCGTGGTCAGGATCAGCCCGCCGACCGTCAGGGTCGCGGTGAGCGCATTGGGCAGCGCGTGGCGCAGGTAGATCCGACGCGCCGGCAGACGCTTGGCCCGAGCAGTCCGGACGTAGTCGGCGCCGAGGACCGCGAGCATCTCGACCCGCACGATCCGGGCGAGGATCGCGGCGGGCGCCACCGCGAGTGCCAGAACGGGGAGCACGAACGACGACGGCGTGGCCGCACCGGCGACCGGGAACCAAGCGAGGTTGACGGCGAACACGTAGACCAGTCCGACGGCGAGCAGGAACTCCGGGATCGCCCCGGCCAGCACCGAGCCGGCCGCGAAGGTCAGCTCGGTGCCGCGGCGCCGGCCGCCCCTCGTCGCCACGGCCATCACCACGCCGAGCGGTACGGCGACCGCCGCGGCCACGGCGAAGGCGAGGACCGCGAGCTGGACGGTGGCGCCCAGGCGCCCCCCGACCAGGGCCGAGACCCGCTCGCCCGATCCCAGCGAGATCCCGAGGTCGCCGGCGAGGAGGTTGCGCAGGTAGCTCACGTACTGCGTGACCAGCGGGTCGTCGAGCCCGAGCGACTCGCGCCGGGACTCGACCAGCGCGGCGGGCGCGTCCATCCCGAGCGCGGCGCGCACCGGGTCGCCCGGCACCAGGTGCAGCATCAGGAAGGCCGCGGTCACGAGCACCCACCACGAGACGAGGAAGCGAGCGCCCCGCCGAAGGGCGAACGACAGCCACGGGCTGTCGAGCACCCTCCCGGCGGCGGACGGCGTGCCGGGCTCGTACGCCATGCTGGTCATGACGCCCCCGGCCTACTCGTACATCCGGATCGACGTCGGGTCGAGGCCGACGTCGCCGAGGCCGAACCGGGCGCCCCGGGCGAAGGTCATGTAGGCCGAGTCCGCGTAGGGGACGACATCGACCGCCTCGAGCAGCGCCTCCTCGGCGGCGGCCCAGTCCTCGCAGCCATCGGTGCCGACCTTGCCGGCGGCCGCGGTGGAGAGGGCCTTGTAGTCGGCGTTGTCGACGTGGGCGAAGTTGGTGCCTCCCGGCGGGGTGGGACCACCGAAGAAGGGGACCAGCTGGCTGGGCAGGGCGGCACCGACCTGGCCGGCGGAGATGTCCCAGTCCCCGGTCCCGAAGAGGGCCTCGTTCAGCCCGGCGAGGTCGACGCCGCGGATCTCGACCTCGACGCCGATCTTCTTCCACTCCTGCTGGGCCAGCTCGGCGGTGGCCGCCATGGTCTCGCCGAAGGTGGTCAGGTAGATCATCTTCAGCTCGAGCCGCTTGCCCTTCCTGGCCCGGACCCCGTCGGCGCCCTTCGTCCACCCGGCAGCGTCCAGCGCCTCCTCCGCCGCAGCGACGTCGTGCTCGGGCACGTTGCCGTCGACCGTGTCGACATCACACGGGTCCGGCGCGACCGTGACCAGGCTGGTGGGGACCGTGCCCCGGTCGCCGACGAGGACCTTGCGCAGCTGCGCGAGGTCCTGGGCCTGCACCAGCGCGCGGCGGACCTCCTCGTCCGCCGTCGGTCGCCCGGCCGACTGGTTGAAGTGGAGCTGGCCCGCGGGAGCACGGAGGTCGGCGTGGAAGAAGTCCCGTTCGAGCAGTCGGTCCTGCTCCGTGCCAGCGACGAGGGTCGCGGTGACGTCGCCGGCGATCAGCAGGTTCGCCGCGGTGGTCTCGTTCGGGATGATCCGGATGACCACCTCGTCCGGGAGACCCTTCTGGTCCGGGTCCCAGTCCCCCGGTCCCCAGGTGTAGTCCTTGCGGCGCTCCAGCGTGTAGTGGTCGTTGGCCACCGCCTCGACGAGCTCGAACATGCCGGTGCCGGCCTTGCCCTCGACCAGCAGGTCGCGGTCGGCCAGGCCGTTGCCGCAGGCGATCGGCAGGGCGCCGAGGTTGTGGAGGAGGAAGGCGTCGGGGACGCCGCTGGCGACGGTGACCGTGCCTGTCGCGTTGTCCCCCGTCGCGACCGTCCCGGGCTGAACGTTCATACCGAGCAGGGGCGACTGGTTCGCGGGGTCGGCGACGAAATTGATGTTGTCGGCCACGACGGTCGCGGTCAGGGCGGTGCCGTCCTCGCACGCGATGCCGTCACGCAACGTGAAGACTGCGCTCCCCGCGTCGACCTCCCACTTCTCGGCCAGGGCGGGGACGGCGTCGCCGTCCTCGTCCAGGGCGACCAGCCGGCCGTAGATGAACTGTCCCAAGAACCGGCCGGCGGAGAGCACGGTCATCCCCGGGTCGAGGGCACCGGGGTCGAGGCCGATGGCCATGGTGAAGGTCTTGCCGTCCACCAGGTCGCCCTCGTCACCACCGGCACCAGTGCTCCCGGCACTCGTGCAGGCGGCCAGCGCGAGCGCGGGGACTGCGATCAACGGAACAAGCATCTTGGATCTCATCAGGTGCCTCCAGGGCGGTCTGGTTCCGCTGGGCGACGAGCGGCCGGTCGGGCCCCGGGGGGTGGGCGACGGCGGAGCGACTCGCGGGAACGGGCCGAGAGTAATCCGGGTCACACCGCTTGGTGTTCGTCAATCGCGATGAAAAAATACGCTGTGTTTCATCGGAACGAGCAACTCAGGTCCATTGCTTCGCACGGCCGGTCCGCTTAAGTTCGCTACATCACGTAGCGCTACGCCATGTAGCGAATGAAGGGACTGATCTCCGATGCCGGGACGACCCCGCGACCCTGACCTCGAGAGCCGCCTGCTCACGGCGACCTGGGCGATCCTCTCCGAGGAGGGCTACGCCGCCCTGACCCTCGCCCAGGTCGCGGCCCGTGCCGGCGCCCACCGCAGCGACGTCTACCGGCGCTGGCCCACCAAGGTCCGACTGGTCGCCGACACCCTGGCGGTGCACCTCCCGCCGGTCTCCGAGGTCGACACTGGCTCCCTCCTGTCCGACCTGCGCAGCTACGTCGACGACCTCGCCCGCTCCTGGTCGGCACCCTGGATGGACGGCCTCGTCGGCTGGCTCGCCGACCTCGCCGACGACACCGACGCCGAGGCGGCCTTCCAGGACATGGGGCTGCGTCGAGGGGACGCCCTGTGGACGTCTCTCGAGCGGGCGGTCGAGCGCGGCGAGCTCACGCAGGTGCCGGACGGTGACCTGGTCAGCGGCCTGCTCGAGGGCCCCTTGATGCACGCACGGCTGGTGCGGCGTGGTCCGCTCACCGGCGACTTCCTCGACGCCGTCGCGGACGCGGCGTACCACATCCTCATGGCCCCGGCGGCCTCACGATGACCGACCTCCACGACCTCTCGGCAGCCCAGCAGCTGCGGAGCCTGCGCCGCCGCGACGTCTCCGCTCGCGAGCTGGCTCAGCACTACCTGGACCGCATCACCAAGCTCGACGGCGAGCTCGGTGCCTTCGTCACGGTCGACGCCGAGGGCGCCCTGCAGGCCGCGGACCGCGCCGATGAGCAGCTTGCGCGCGGTGAGCACGCTCCGCTGGGTGGGCTGCCCATCGGCATCAAGGACCTGCACGCCACGGCCGGGCTGGTGACGTCCTTCGGCTCCGCCTCCCTCGCCGACCACGTGCCCACCGAGGACGCCTGGACGGTCGGGCTGATCAGGCGCGCGGGGGCCGTCGTGCTCGGGAAGACGAACGCTCCCGAGTTCGGCGTGGCGTGCTACACCGAGAACGCGGTGACGCCGACTCCTGCCGTCACCCCCTACGACGTCGGGCGCTACGCCAGCGGCTCGAGCGGCGGCGCGGCGACCGCGGTCGCCGCCGGCTTGCTGCCGGTCGCGCACGCGAGCGACGGAGCGGGGTCTACCCGTACCCCTGCCGCCGCCTGCCACCTCGTCGGCGTCAAGCCCAGCAGGGGGCTGGTCAGCCTCGCGCCGGCGAGCACGTTCTTCGCGACGGGGGTCGAGGGCCCGCTCGCGCGCACGGTCGAGGACGCGGCCCTCCTGCTCGAGGTGATGGCCCGACCGCCGGCCCGGGACCTCTACAGGTGGATCCCGAACACCGGCCTGGGCGATGCGGGTCGCAGCCGCCCCCGTCGATCACTGAGGGTCGCCTGGTGGGTCGACACCGGCGTGGCAGGTGTCGACCCCCATCCGGAGGCGGTTCGTGCGGTGCACCGCACCAAGGACCTCCTGCAGGACCTCGGCCACGACGTGCGCGAGATCCCCTCGCCCGCCGGGTACGACGAGACCACCGCCCGGGCGCTCAGCGACATGCTCAGCATCTCGGCCGCGGCGAACGTCGCGACGGTCGTGCCCGCCGACAGGCGGGACCAGCTCACGGCCCACACCCGCAACCTCGCTGCCAGGGGTGCGCAGATGACCGGGACCGACGTGGTGCTCATGCATGCAGCGCTCGCCAGCCTCGCCGGCGACTTCATGTCCGGGCTCGACGAGTACGACGTGGCGCTGACCCCGACGACGAGCGGCCCGCCCGTCCCCCTGGGCCACTTCGAGGCGCTCGGCATCGAGCACGTCAACGACCGGATGCTCGCTTGGTCCTGCTACACGCCGTGGGTCAACCTCACCGGCCAGCCCGCGGCGTCCCTGCCCTCCCACCTCGACGATGACGGACTGCCCTACTCCGTGCAGCTGGTCGGCCGTGCCCGGCGGGACGCCGACCTCCTGTCCCTGGCCGCGCAGTTGGAGCACGCAGGTCTCTGGGACACCGTCCACCCACCCCACTGGTTCCGATGAAAGGGCGGCCACCGATGTCCGCGAAGCGCACCCACCCCACGAGAGAGCCGCGGCTGGACCCCGGCGCCGGACTCACCGAGAAGGTCGTCGTACTGCCGGACGGGCGGCGCATCCGCGCCGTGGTGGCAGGTGACGCGGACGGTCCCCTGGTCGTGCTCGAGGCCGGGATGAGCGCGCCCGCAGCCTGCTGGGTGCACACGCAGCGGGAGCTCAGCCGTCACGCCCGGACGCTCTCCTACGACCGGGCCGGCTACGGCGGCAGCGACGTGGACACCGCCGACCGCACCCTGGAGCGTCTGGTCGATGACCTGGTCGACGTGCTGGACACCATCGGCGAGACCCGGCCGGTCGTCCTGGTCGGCCATAGCTGGGGCGGGCCGATCCTGCGCTGCTTCGCCGACCGGCATCCCGAGCGCACCGCGGGCCTGGTACTCGTAGACGGGACGGTCGCCGAGCTCATCAGCCCCGCCATGATCCGGATCAACACCCTGTCCTTCCGCATCAGCTCCCTCCTCGCCCGGCTCGGTGGGTCGGGCCTGGTGATGCGGATGGCGCTGTCCCACGGGTGGTCCGACTCGATCAGCCCGGCGGACCGGTTTGTCCTCGAGCGTGACTACGCCTGCCCGCGGGCGATGCGCGCGGGTCGTCGCGAGGCCGCCCAGCTGGCGAGCGCCCGTCCGCTGCTCGAGCGACTTCAGGCCGCCGGGACCCCGGACGTGCCGACGATCTGCCTCCAGGGCGGCCGCGTCGACCGCGGTACCGCGAAGCTCCGCCCGCTCTGGAACCGGATCGTCGAGCAGCTGATGGCGGGCGCACCGCGGGGTCGGATCGTGGTCGTCGAGGACAGCGGGCACCTCATCCCCCAGGAGCAGCCCGCGGCCGTGCACGACGCGGTCCTGGAGGTGCTCGGTGAAGCGGAGCGTGGTTGAGATGGCGACCCCTGCCGGAACACCCATCGGCACCGCTCTTGCCGCCCTGGCCGCCGAGGACCCCCACCGCCCCGCGGTGACGACGAGCGCCGGCACCCTGACCCGCCGGGATTTCGAGGACCGGACCAACCGCCTGGCCCGCGCGTACGTCGAGGAGGGCGTCACCCCCGACTCGTTCGTGACGATCCTCCTCCCCACGGGGGCGTCCTTCCTGGAGGCCGTCGTCGCCACCTGGAAGGCCGGTGCCACGCCGCAGCCGGTGTCGCACCGCCTGCCGGAACGTGAGCTCCGGGAGATCATTGAGCTCGCCGATCCGTCGCTCGTCGTCGGCGCGGACCTGCCGGACCGCATCTCCGCACCCGCGGGCTGGTCAGGCGCGGACGGCTTCTCCAGCGCACCCCTGCCACCGATGGTCGCGAGCTCGCTCAAGGCTCCGACCTCGGGCGGCAGCACCGGTCGCCCGAAGCTCATTGTGTCCACCGAGCCTGCGACGGCCGAGTCGTTGCGCTCCTTCGCAGCCCTGGTCCGCCTCCAGCCGGACGGCACGGTCCTCTCGACCGGACCGCTGTCGCACAACGGCCCGCTCTTCACCGACGTCGCTGCCCTGCTCCTCGGGTGCCACGTCGTGGTGATGGAGCGCTTCGACGCCGAGCAGGCGCTGGCTCTGGTCGATCGTCACGGTGTCGACTGGATGTACGCCGTCCCCACGATGCTCCGCCGAACCACCGACCTCCCCCAGGACCTCCTGGCTGCGACGGACACCTCGAGCCTGCGCACCGTCATCACCATGGCCGCCGCCTGCTCGCCTGCCCTCCGCCAGTCGTGCCTCGACCTCTTCGGGCCCGACGTCATGCTGGAGCTGTACGCCGCGACGGAGGCACACGCGGTCACCCTGGTCGACGGGCACGGCTGGCTCGAGCGCCCCGGCTCGGTCGGCCGACCCGTTGTCGGCGAGATCGAGGTCCGCGGCCCCGACGGCGCACCACGCCCGTCGGGCGAGGTCGGCAAGGTGCGTCGCCGCCAGGTCCGCGAGGAGTCGCTCACTGCGGCCATCGACCCCGCTGGGGACGTCGGACTGCGGTGACGGCCCCGGCCGTCACGGCTGGTGCACCTCGACGCGCAGGATGCGGTCGTCACCGGGCCGTGGTTCGGTGCCGCCCCAGGTCGCATCGTCAGTGTTCGACGTGACGACCCAGAGCGCCCCGTCCGGGGCCACCTCGACGGTGCGGATCCGGCCGTGGTCACCGGCCAGGTGCTCGATGGGGTCGGCGGTCGCCGCAGGTCCGTCCACGGGGAGCTGCCAGAGGCGCTGGCCACCGAGGGCGCCGATCCAGAGCGAGCCGGCGGCATGGGCGACGCCAGACGGACTGGCCTGGTCGGGGTGGATGGTGGCGATCGGCGCCTCACCGGTCGAGCCCGCGACCCCCTCGGCGTCGGGCCAGCCGTAGTCCCGGCCGGGGCGCAGGACGTTGACCTCGTCCCAGGTTCGGTGGCCCAGCTCGGTGGCGTACGCCGTACCGTCCGGGCCGAAGGCGATGCCCTGGACGTTGCGGTGGCCGCCGGAGTAGATCGGGGAGTCGCTGTCGGGGTTGTCGGCCGGGATCGAGCCGTCGAGCGCGATCCGGAGGATCTTGCCGTTGAGGGAGTCGTCGGTGGCGGCGTTCCCGGGCTCGAAGGCATCACCGGTGCCGATCCACAGGTGTCCGTCCGGGCCGATCGCGAGCCGGCCGCCGTGGTGGCGGTCGGCGGTCTGGATCCCGTCGAGCAGCACCCGGTCCACCGCCAGGGAGCCGAAGTCCTCGGCGATGGTGAGCGCCACGATCCGGTTCTCCTGCGTCCCCGACACCGAGGCGAGCACGGTGCGGTCGGCCTCGAAGTCGGGCGAGGCGACGATGCCGAGCAGGCCGCCCTCGGAGCTGACCGCGACGTCGGGCACCACCCCCACCGTCCGCGGCTCGCCGCCCTGCGCGGGGACACGCTTGACCTCGCCGGTCGTGCGCTCGGAGACCAGCGCGGAGCCGTCGGGCAGGAAGGTCAGCCCCCACGGCGAGGTCAGTCCCGTGGTCAGCTCGACCGGGTCCCCGAGCGTCGCCACGGCGGTCGGACTCGCACCCGTGGGCCGGGACGGGTCGACGGATCGCGCCCGGGGCAGGTCCGACTCACCGCCGCAGGCGCCCAGCAGGAGAGCAACCGCGGCAGCCACCGTGATCGTGGGGGTCCGCGGGCCGCGCCACCACTGCGCGCTCATGCCGCACCTCCGTTGACGTGGATGACCTGGCCGTTGACCCAGCGCGCGGGTCCGGCGAGGAACGCGACGGCCTCGGCGACGTCGGCGGGCTCGCCCAGGCGACCCATCGGGTTCATGGACGCGATCTGGTCGACCGCCTCCTGGCTCTTCCCGTCGAGGAAGAGCGTCGTCGCGGTCGGACCGGGGGCCACCGTGTTGACGGTGATGTCGCGACCGCCCAGCTCCCGGGCGAGGACCAGGGTCAGTGCCTCGACGGCGCCCTTGGAGGCGGCATAGGCGGCGTACCCCGGGATCTGCAGCCGGGTCACCGAGGTCGAGAAGTTGATGATCGCTCCACCGCGGCGCACGTGCCGCGCCGCGAGCTGGTCGACGACGAAGGTGCCGCGGACGTTGGTGCGCTGCACCCGGTCGAACGTCGCCAGGTCCATCTGTGCCACCGGCGCGAGCCGCATGACGCCCGCCGTGTGCACGACGACGTCGACGCCGCCGTACTCACGCTCGGCGACCTCGAACACCTCCGCCATCGCCACCTCGTCGGCGACGTCACCGCCGGCGACGACGGCCCGGCCACCCGCGCGGACCACCGACTCGGCCGTCTCCTCGGCGCGGTCCTTCCCCGTCGAGTGGTGCACCACCACGGCCAAGCCGTCGGAGCCGAGCCGCTCGGCCACCGTCCGGCCGATGCCGCCGGACCCCCCGTCACTAGCGCGACGCGCTCCCTGTTGTCACTCATCCGAGCCTCCTGTTCGGCGYGCGKSKGCKGCCACCGACTGGTCGTGGACCCAGCCTCGGCCTGGGCCCGGACCCGGAACAGGTGCTGCTGACAGGGGGGTCGACGACCCCTGCCTGGTGGACGGACGGCTACTTGGAGGTCGCCGCCTCCATCGCCTGGGTGCCGATCACGGTCAGCAGCGCCAGCCGGTCGCTGGCGTCGGTGCCCGGCCGTGGCGTGAACCAGAGCAACCGCTGCCGTCCGTCCTCGCTGACCAGGTGCATGACGTCGAGGTCGATCAGGCCGACCGTCGGGTGCTGGATCCGCTTGCGCTCGTGCCGCCTGACCGCCACGTCGTGCTCGTGCCACAGCGCCGAGAACTCGGGCGAGTCCTCCAGCAGGCTGGCGACGAGCTCCGACGCCTCGGTGTCACCGGCGTCGCGACGGCCGACGGCAGCCCGCAGGTCCGCGACGAACGACCGGGACTGCGGCGCGTGGTCCTCCTCCGGGTAGATCCCCCGGGTGTCCTCGTCGGTGAACCACCGGTAGAGGAAGCTGGCCGACCGCCCCTGGTGGACCGACAGGTCACCGAGCAGGGCGACGGCGAGCGGGTTCTGGACGAGCACGACGTGGAGGTCGGTGATCACCATGGCCGGCGTCGACGCCATCCGGGACAGCAGGTCGAGCATCGCCGGGTGCAGGTGCGAGGCACTGCCGCCCTCCACCGGCAGCGCACGGTTGGCCAGGTGGAAGAGGTGGTCACGCTCGTCGTTGCTGAGCCGCAGGGCGCGGGCCAGGGCCGCGAGCATGCCCTCCGACGGCTGGGACCCGGCACCTCGCTCGAGCTCGGTGTAGTACTCCACCGACGCGCCCGCCAGCATGGCGACCTCGTCACGCCGCAGCCCCGGGACCCGCCGGCGCGGGCCGGGCGTCAGGCCGACGTCGGCAGGCCGCACCCGGTCCCGGCGCGACCGCAGGAACCTGCCCAGCTCGTCGTACCTCGTCCTCGGCATGGCACCAGCCTTCACCGACGAGGGCACGGTGCCAAGGGGGAGGACATCCCCACCCTCCGCGCGCCCCAAACACGCGGCCCGGGCACGCGGTCCCCTCCGCGGAAAGCAGCAAAGCCCCGGGTCGATGACCCGGGGCTTTGCTGTTGCCTTGCGGTGCGCGAGGGGGGAGTTGAACCCCCACGTCCTTTCGGACACACGGACCTGAACCGTGCGCGTCTGCCTATTCCGCCACTCGCGCGCTGCCGACCGTGATGCAGGTTGGTACGGCCGGGCAAGGCTATCCCAGCCGACCCGTCCAACCCAAAACCGGGGGGCCGCGGACGAGGTCCCGGGTCCGCGAGGGGGCCACCGATACGATCGAGTGGCCCGTGTCCGGGGTACCGGGCCGCACGAGCACGCACCGACCCGGGCCCGTGCCCGGACACATGCCCGCAACGACGCAGGAGAGGAGGCCGCCCGTGGGGGGACTGCAGCGGTTCGAGCAGCGACTGGAGCAGGCGATCTCCGGTGTCTTCGCCCGCACCTTCCGCAGCGCCGTGCAGCCGGTCGAGATCGCCGCCGCGCTCCAGCGCGAGCTGGACAACAAGGCGCAGGTGCTGTCCCGGCAGCGTCGGCTGGTGCCGAACAGCTTCGTCGTCGAGCTCTCCACCGGCGACCTGGAGCGGCTGGCGCCGTACGACTCCACGCTGGCCAGCGAGCTGACCGACCAGCTCACCGAGCACGCGGAGCTGCAGTCCTACGTCTTCCCCGGCCCGATCCGGATCGTCTTCGAGTCCGCGGAGGACCTGACCACCGGCCGGTTCCGGGTGCGCAGCCAGGCCGAGGCGGCGGTGACTGGGCACTCCCGGCGCTCCACCAACGGCCAGCGCACCCGCGCGGTCCTCGAGGTCAACGGCACGCAGCACCCGCTGCAGGCGCCGGGCCTGGTCGTGGGCCGCGGCAGCGAGGCGGACATCCGGATCAACGACCCCGGCGTCAGCCGCCGGCACGCGGAGTTCCTCCTGACCGCGCCCTCGGGCTCCGCGCCCGACGCGCCGGTGCACGTCGAGGTGCACGACATGGGCTCGACCAACGGCATCCGCGTCGACGGGCAGAAGGTCGCGCGGGCGACGCTGCGCGACGGCTCACGGGTGCAGGTCGGCCACACCTCCCTGGTCCTGCGGTTGCTCGAGGAGCGCTGATTGTCCGAGCTGACCCTCTTCCTGGTGAGGATCGCGTACCTCGCGATCCTCTGGATCTTCGTGCTCTCGGCGATCTCGGTCATCCGCTCCGACATGTTCGGGGCGCGCGTGCCGACCGCGGCCGCGCCGGGCAAGCAGCCGCGCGCGCCGAAGCCACCGCCGGCCCCGCGCCGCGGCCAGCCCAGCCACGTCGCGGTCGTGCAGGGCGTCAACACCGGCGCCACCGCTGACCTCGCGAACGCGCCGGTGCTCATCGGCCGCGGGAACGACGCGGCGATCCGGCTCGACGACGACTACGTCTCCACCCGCCACGCGCGGATCGTGTCCTCCGGCGGCCAGTGGTACGTCGAGGACCTCGGCTCCACCAACGGCACCTACCTCGGCAGCCAGCGGATCACGCAGCCGGTGCCCATCGGCCTCGGCTCCCAGGTCCGGGTCGGCAAGACCATCCTGGAGCTGAGGAAGTGATGGCCCCGAACCCCGACGGCAGCCCGCTCGACGACTCCGCACCGGACACGGTGGAGAACCCGGAGGCCCCCGAGCGGCCGGTCCCCGAGCCCACCTCCGAGGTGCCGCAGGTCTTCGAGCAGGACACCGTGGACGCCCCGGCCCGGCCGCCGCGCCCGCAGCTCACCCTCGACTTCTACGCCGTCTCCGACGTCGGCCGGGTGCGCAAGGACAACCAGGACTCCGGGTACGCCGGGCCGTGGCTGCTGTCGGTCTGCGACGGCGTCGGCGGCGCGGCCCGCGGCGACATCGCCTCGGGCACGGCCGTGAACGAGCTGCGCCAGCTCGACGAGCCGCCGGGCTCGGCCGACGTCCTCGACCGCGTCAACGACGGCCTCCACGAGGCGCACGTCGCGATCGGGCACCAGGTCGACCAGGACCCCTCCCTCAACGGCACGAGCACGACGGCCACGGTCGCGCTGTTCGACGGCAGCCGGCTGGCGCTCGGCCACGTGGGCGACTCGCGGGCCTACCTGCTGCGCGACGGCGAGCTCTCCCAGCTGACCAACGACCACACCTTCGTGCAGAGCCTGATCGACGAGGGCCGGATCACCGAGGTGGAGGCGCGGGTCCACCCGCACCGCAACCTCATCCTCAAGGCGCTCGACGGGCTGCACGACGTGGAGCCCGACCTGTTCGCCCTCGAGCTCGTGCCGGGCGACCGGCTGTTCCTGTGCAGCGACGGCGCGTGCGGCGTCCTCGACGACGCCCGGATGACCGAGATCCTCAAGGACGGGTCCCCGGAGTTCTGCGCGATCGAGATGGTCCGCGCCAGCCTCGAGGCCGGCAGCTCCGACAACGTCACGTGCGTCGTCGCCGACGTCACCGAGGCCGCGCCCGACGCCGGGGCGCGCGATCCGATGGTCGTCGGCGCCGCCGCGGACCTGCGCCAGCGCCGGCCCCGCGCGCTCTTCCGCGGCCACCGCTCCGGGGACACCGGGGAGCTCGAGCCGGTCGCGGCGGAGATCCCCGAGGGCATCGACTACGCCATCCACGCCGACCCGCCGGTCGACCCGGAGGCGATGCGCTACGCCCCGCAGGCGCCGCCGCGGTTCATCTGGCCCCGCCGCCTGCTGGCCCTCGCGGTGCTGGTCGGCCTCGCCTGGATGGTGGTCGGCACGGCGTACTGGTGGAGCCAGCGGCAGTACTACGTCGGCGAGGACGACGGCGTCGTCGTGATCTACCGCGGCGTCCAGGTGCCCGGGCTGTCCTCGGTGCACGAGGTCTCCGACATCGACGTCGCGGACCTGCCCGACGGCCTGGCCCGCACGATCCAGGACGGCATCGCCGCCGACGACTACGCCTCGGCCCGCGAGAAGGTCCAGCAGATCGCCGGTCGCGTCGGCGACCGCGACGAGGACGACGCGGCCGAGGACGAGGGCCTCTCCGACCCGCTCCCGGCCAGCCCGACCGACCAGACCAGCTCCGACCCGACGTCGCCGGCCGACCCGTCCGGGAGCGCCAGCGACTTCGCCCCGGTGGAGTGATGGCGACCAACTCCTCCACCCTGATGGGCTTCGTCCACCGACGCCGGCGCGGCGCCGAGCTTTTCCTGCTCGTCCTCGCACTCGTCGTCGGCATCGGCGCCTACGCCGCCGTCGGCCTGGGCGTGGACGGAGAGGTGCCCACCAACCTCATCGGGTACGGCGGCTGGCTGGCCGTGCTGACCGTCGCCGCGCACGTCGTGGTCCGCTTCGTCGCGCCGTACGCCGACCCGGTGCTGCTGCCCGTCGTGGCGGCCCTCAACGGCCTCGGCCTGGCGGTCATCCACCGCCTCGACCTCGCCAAGGACACCGGGCTGGCCAGCCAGCAGCTGACCTGGATGACGCTCGGCGTGATCCTCTTCGTCGCGACGCTGGTGTTCCTGCCCGACCACCGCCTGCTGGCGCGGTTCACCTACACCTCGGGCCTCGCGGCGATCGTGCTGCTGATCCTGCCGATGCTCCCGGGGCTGGGCACGCAGATCAACGGTGCGCGGATCTGGATCGCGGTCGGCCCGTTCAGCTTCCAGCCCGGCGAGCTCGCCAAGGTGCTGCTGGTCGTCACCTTCGCCGGCTACCTCGTCGTGCACCGCGACGCGCTGGCGCTGGCCGGGCGTCGCGTGGTCTTCATCGACCTGCCGCGCGGCCGCGACCTCGGCCCGATCCTGATGATGTGGGTGGTCAGCCTCGGCATCCTCGTGCTGCAGCGCGACCTCGGCTCGAGCCTGCTGTTCTTCGGCCTCTTCCTCGTCATGCTCTACGTGGCGACCGAGCGGCCCGGGTGGCTGGTCGTCGGCGGCCTGCTCTTCTTCGGCGGCGCGGCCGTCGCGTTCCGCCTGTTCTCCCACGTCCAGAAGCGCGTGGACATCTGGCTCGACCCGTTCGCCGACCCGGACGGCAGCGGCTACCAGCTGGTCCAGGCGCTCTACGGCTTCGGGTGGGGCGGGATGATCGGCCGCGGCTTCGGCGAGGGCATGCCCGAGCGGGTGCCGTACGCCGAGTCCGACTTCATCCTCGCCGCGATCGGCGAGGAGCTCGGCCTCACCGCGGTGATGGCGGTGCTGCTGCTCTACGGCCTCGTCGTCGAGCGGGCGTTGCGCGCAGCCCTGATCTCCCGCGACGGCTTCGGCAAGCTCGTCGCCACCGGCCTGGCCGCGGTCCTCGCGCTGCAGGTGTTCGTCGTCATCGGCGGCGTCACCCGGCTGATCCCGCTGACCGGCCTCACCACACCCTTCCTGTCGTACGGCGGCTCCTCGCTCGTCGCGAACTGGGTGATCGTGGCGATCCTGCTGCGCATCTCCGACCAGGCCCGCCGTCCGCTGCCCGACCTCACCGAGGACGAGGACGCCGACGAGCAGGCCACGCAGGTCGTGAAGGTGGTGCCCCAGTGAACAAGCCGATCCGCACCGTCTCCATCTTCTGCATGTTCTTGTTCCTCGCCCTGATGGCGAACGTGACCTACCTGCAGTTCTGGCGCTCCGAGGACCTCAACACCGACCCGCGCAACGCCCGGGTCGCCGCGGCGGCGTTCAGCCGCGAGCGCGGGCTGATCCTCGTCGGCGAGGACGCCATCGCCCGCAGCGAACCGGTCGACGACCGCTACAAGTACCTCCGCGTCTACCCGCAGAAGCAGCTCTACGCGCCGATCACCGGCTACCTGCAGCTCGGCAGCCAGACCGGCCTCGAGCGCAGCCAGAACAAGGTGCTCTCCGGCGAGGACCCGCGGTTGTTCGTCAACCGCCTCGTCGACCTGCTCAAGGGCGACACCAACCAGGGCGGCAACGTGTCGCTGACCCTGGACCCGCGGGCCCAGCGCGCGGCCTTCACGGCGCTGCGCGACACGGTCGGTCCCGAGGGCGAGGGCGCCGTGGTGGCGATCCAGCCGAAGACCGGGCGGATCCTCGCGATGGTCTCCTTCCCGTCCTACGACCCCAACGAGCTGGCCTCGCACGACCGCGAGGTCCGCGAGCGTGCGTACGAGCGCCTCGACGGCAACGAGCACCAGCCGCTGCTCAACCGGGCGATCCAGACCCGGCTCTTCCCCGGCTCGACGTTCAAGGTCGTCACCGCGGCGGCGGCGATCGAGGAGGGTGTCTATGACCAGGACGACCAGGTCCCCTCGGGCGCGACCTGGCAGGCGCCGGGCACGACCGGCGAGCAGAACGTCATCGACAACGAGGGCCGCACGGGCTGCAGCCCGGCCCAGATCTCCTTCGCCACCGCGATGGAGGACTCCTGCAACACGGCCTTCGCCAAGATGGCCGTCGAGGTCGGCCCGGAGAAGCTGCGGGAGACCGCCGAGGCGTTCGGCTTCAACAGCGACTACCTCCTCGACCTCGGCCCGCAGGCGCGCTCGGTGTTCCCCGAGGACGTCGTGGACGTCATCGACGGCGAGGAGCAGGAGCCGCGCGAGCTGAACGGCGCCGAGACCGCCCGGTCCGGCTTCGGCCAGTTCTCGGTGCAGGCCACGCCGCTGCAGATGGCGATGGTCGTCTCCGCGATCGCCAACCGCGGTGCGCTGATGCGGCCCTACCTCGTCGACCAGGTGCAGACCGCCAGCTTCGACGTCCTGGAGACCACCGAGCCCGAGAAGCTGCGCGACGCGATCTCCCCGCAGACCGCTGCCCAGCTGACCGACCTGCTGGTCTCGACCGTCGACAACGGCACCGCCTCCCCCGCCGCCATCGACGGCGTCAGCGTCGCCGGCAAGACCGGCACGGCGCAGCGCGGCATCGAGGGCAAGGCGCCCTACGGGTGGTTCGTCTCCTTCGCCCCGGCGCAGAACGCCGAGGTCGCGGTGGCGGTCATGATCCAGGAGGCACCCGGCAAGCAGATCGCGGGCGGCCAGCTCGGCGGCCCGATCGCGAAGGCAGTCATGGAAGCGGTGTTGCAGTGAGTCAGTACGCCGACCGGGCCCGTCGCTACCACCTCGACTCCGTGATCGCCACCGGCGGCATGGGCGTCGTGTGGCGCGGCACGGACACCCGGCTCGACCGACCCGTCGCGGTCAAGGTCCTCAAGGCGGAGTACGCCGACGACCCGCTGTTCCGCACCCGCTTCGAGGGCGAGGCCCGCAGCGCCGCCGCCCTGCACCACCCCGGGATCGCCGGCGTCTACGACTACGGCGCCGACGACACCGGCGAGCTGCCGCCGTACCTGGTGATGGAGCTGGTCGACGGACAGCCCCTGTCGACGCTGCTCGCGACCGCCCGCTCCAACGGCCGGGTCATCGACACCGCCGTCGTGCAGGACCTGCTCGCGCAGGCCGCCGACGCGCTGGGGGTCGCCCACCGCGCCGGCATCGTGCACCGCGACGTGAAGCCCGCGAACCTGCTGGTCACGCCCGACCGCCAGGTGAAGATCACCGACTTCGGCATCGCCCGCGCGGCCGACGCCGCGGCGCTGACCCGGACCGGCTCGGTCATGGGCACGCCGCAGTACCTCAGCCCCGAGCAGGCCCGCGGCAACCCCTCGACGCCCGCCTCCGACGTCTACTCGCTGGGCGTCGTGGCGTTCGAGTGCCTGACCGGGCGACGCCCGTTCGAGGCCGAGACGCCCGTCGCGACGGCGCTCGCCCACCTGCAGCAGCCGGTGCCCGAGCTGCCCGACAGCGTGCCCGCGCCGCTGGCCGCGGTCGTGCGACGTGCGCTGGCCAAGGACCCGGCCGAGCGCTTCCCCGACGGCACGGCGTTCGGTGCCGCGCTCCGCGACCCGTCCTCGGCCTCGGCCGCCGCCGCGGCCGCCGGGCCCGCCACGCCGGCCGAGGGCGCCACCCAGGTGCTCCCCGCCACCGGGGTGCTGCCGCCGACCCCCGCCGGACCCGCGACGCCGATGGAGCGGCTCGACTCGCCCTCGCCGTACGCCGGCGAGGAGGAGAAGGAGCAGCGCAGGTCCCCGTGGCCGATCGCGGCCGCGGTGATCCTGCTCGTGGTGGCGGCCGTGGTCGCCGCGATCCTGCTGCTCGGTGGTGACGACGAGGACCCGGTCGCCGACGACCCGACCTCGGAGCCCACGACGGAGGCGACGACCGAGGAGACGACGACAGAAGCGGCGACCGTGGAGTTCGACGCCGACGACTACGTCTGCTCCCAGGACTACCGCGTCGCCCAGTCCGACCTCGACGAGCTGGGGCTGCGGACCTCGGTCGAGCGGTTCAGCACGCCCAACGACGGCAGCTGCCCGGCCGACAGCGTCGCGGAGTTCTCCCGCTCCGGCACCCTGACCGAGGGCGCCCGCGTGGTCATCTACTACTGGGGCCCGGTCGAGCAGGAGGAGGAGCCGACGCCCACCCCGGAGCCGACGCCCACGGAGACGACCGAGGCACCGACGACGCCCACGGAGACGACCGAGGCACCGACCACCGAGCCGACCGATCCGCTGACCGACCTGGGGGAGGACGGATGAGCCAGCCACCCGAGAACGGCACCGGAGGCCCCGTCGTCGGGGGCCGCTACCAGCTCGCCGAGCTCCTCGGCCGCGGCGGCATGGCCGAGGTCCGCAAGGGCACCGACACGCGGCTCGGCCGCGTCGTCGCGGTCAAGCGCCTGCGCACCGACCTCGCCAGCGACCCCACCTTCCAGGCCCGCTTCCGCCGGGAGGCCCAGTCCTCGGCGTCGCTGAACCACCCGGCCATCGTCGCGGTCTACGACACCGGCGAGGAGCGCACACCCCAGCCCGACGGCAGCGACGAGGTCGTCCCCTACATCGTCATGGAGTACGTCGCCGGGCGGACCCTGCGCGACATCCTCCGCGAGGGCCGCAAGATCCTGCCCGAGCGGGCCCTGGAGATCACCAGCGGCGTGCTGTCGGCGCTCGACTACAGCCACCGCGCGGGGATCATCCACCGCGACATCAAGCCCGGCAACGTGATGCTCACGCCGGCCGGCGACGTCAAGGTGATGGACTTCGGCATCGCGCGGGCGATGAGCGACGCGCAGTCGTCGATGACCCAGACCGCGGCCGTGGTCGGCACCGCGCAGTACCTCTCCCCCGAGCAGGCCCGCGGCGAGACCGTCGACTCCCGCTCCGACGTGTACTCCGCCGGTTGCCTGCTCTACGAGCTGCTCACCGGCCGGCCGCCGTTCGTCGGCGACTCCCCGGTCGCCGTCGCCTACCAGCACGTCCGCGAGCCCGCCGTACCCCCGTCGCGGCACGAGGACGACCTCACCCCCGAGATCGACGCGATCGTGATGAAGGCGCTCGCGAAGCGGGTCGAGGACCGCTACCAGTCCGCGGCGCAGATGCGCGCCGACATCGAGCGCTACCTCGCCGGCCGCCCGGTCCAGGCCACCGTCCCCGACGTGCCCACCGGCCCGGTCCCCGCACCCGTGCCCCTCGCGGCGCACGACCCGCAGGAGACGGCGATCCGCCCGGCGGTGCCGCCCGTGCAGGACGACCGCCGCAGCCGGGTCGGGCTGTGGGTGCTGCTCGCCGTGCTGCTGCTCGCCCTCTTCGGCACGGCGTACGCCGTGTGGCCCAAGCTCTTCGACGACACCCCGACCGACGTCGCGGTCCCCGGCGTCGTCGGCAAGGAGGTCGACGCCGCCCGCAGCGACATCGGCGACGTCGGCCTCGAGAGCGACCACAGCGCGGTCGCGTGCAGCGACGACTACGACGCGGGTGTGGTGGTCAAGCAGGAGCCCGAGAGCGGCGACTACATCGCGCCCACCGGCACCGTCTACCTCACCATCTCCAGCGGCCCGTGCGACTTCCCGATGCCGGCCGTGACCTCCTCGCGCCGCGCCCAGGCGATCAACACGCTCACCGACGCGGGCATCCCGCGGGAGAACATCAGCTTCGAGGAGTGCGACGCCGACGACCCGAAGGGCACCGTCGTCGAGCAGAACCCGATCCCGGGCACGCCGGTCGGCACCGACACCGAGGTCACGCTCTGCGTCTCCGACGGCCCGACGAAGGTCCCCGACGTCGTGGGCAAGACCCGCGCACAGGCGGAGAAGCTGATCCGCGACGCCGGGTTCAACCCGATCGTGCGCAACGCCGACGCCTCCGACGACAGCCAGCCGAAGGGCCGGATCACCGAGCAGCTCCCGGCTGCGGGCGAGGCCCGCAACCAGGGCGACGACGTGATCATCTTCGTCTCGGTCTACGAGGAGCCCGAGACGCCGGTCGACACCGACGGCGACGGACTCTCGGACGAGGACGAGCAGACCGCGGGCACCGACGCGAACAACCCCGACACCGACGGCGACGGCATCAACGACGGCCAGGAGGTCGCCGACGGCACCGACCCGACCAACCCGCTCGACCCGGGCCCGGGTGGTGGCGGGACGCCCGACCCGGGTGGCCCGGGTGGCGGCGGCGGTGGTGACAGCGTCGGGCGCACGGTCCCGCTGACCGTCCGGTGAGGCTGTCCGGCTCGGGTCAGTCGCGCAGCGGGCGTGCGTACTGCACGTCCAGCACGCCGTCGTACGCCGGCGCGGTGACGACGTCGCGGGTCTCCAGGGACCAGCCGATGCCGATCTGGCTGTTGGCGGAGTCGGTGCGGTAGCCGGAGACCAGGTCGTCGCCGTCGATGGCGTCGAGCAGGGCCGTCTGGTCGCCGACGGCCTCGATGACGAACGGCTGGGAGTAGGGCACGCCCTGCAGCTGCACGACCGGGCCGCGACACTTGATGCCGGTCGTGGAGATGATCCGCTGCCCGGCAATGGTGACCGCGGTGGCGCCGCCGGCCCACAGGGCGTTGACGACCGCCTGGATGTCCTGCTGGTGGACGACGAACCGGTTGAGCTTGATCCGCTCCTCGGGCTCGACGTTCTTGTTGAGCTCGATCGCCTCGTCGACGAGCTCGTCGGGCGCGTCCTGCATGGTGATCCGCAGCCCCGGACCCTGCCGTGGGGTGAGCCCGGCCGGGTCGCGCAGCTCGGCCGCCTCGGCACGCGCGAGGTTGACCCCACGGTCGCTGACCCGGGCGCCGAGCCGGTCCACCTCCGCGGTCAGCTCGGTGAGGCGGTCCTCGACGTCCTGGAAGTCGTTGGCCTCGGCTTCCACGAGACCGGCCAGGTCGGTGTAGCGTCCGGGCCGGAGGTCGGTCCCGTCGCTGTTCGCCGCAGACACGGCGAGCAGGCTGCCGCTCAGCAGCGCGACGACCGGCGTCCCCACCCGCCAGGCCAGCGACCTGCCGGTCCGGTGGCCGGGCCGCGCGCCCGCGTGCGTACCCGTCATACTGACAGTGTCCACCACACCCCTGACCGCACCACCCCAACCCCGGCCGGCGCTGACCAAGGGCCGGCCGGAACGACGAGGAGCCCCGACGTGGCCAAGCTGCCCCGCCTGTCGAAGAACAAGGACGGAGACGTCTTCGCCGACCCCGAGCGCGGCCCGGTGATGACTGCGCGCTTCGCCGTCGCGCTGGTGCTGATCCTCGGCGGGATCGGCTGGATCCTGTACTACTACTTCGGCATCCGCCCGACCGACGGCTTCGGCAGCCTCAACTCCGAGGGCAAGCCGAACCAGCCGGGCGGCCCGTCCTTCTTCGCCGACCTCGAGGGCAAGAACTACCTCATCGGGTTCATCGCGCTCTTCCTCGGCCTGGCGATCTCCGCGCACCCCAAGACCCCGCTCGGCCGCGGCCGCGGCGTCGTGGTCGGCATGCTCGGCTGCTTCATCATCGGCCTGGTCTGGATCTGCATCTTCTACATCTTCCTGACCGGCAACGACCCGAAGGACATCCCGATCTTCAACGACCTGGGCCAGAAGAACCTCTTCGTCGGCATCGGGTTCATGGCGGTCGGCTTCACGTTCGCGACGCGCTGGGAGTAGGCAGCCCGCACACAGAACGCACACAGCACGACGCGGCGCCGGTGGGTCTCCACCGGCGCCGCGGCCGTTTTCCACCCGCTTGTTTTCCACAGGGTTCTCCCCAGCTGGGGAGAACTACACCGCTGTGATTCATCCACATCGGTGGAAAAGGCTGGGGATGACCTGTACGGCGGGTCCCTGCTCAGGCGGTGTACGTCGCCATCCGCAGCACGGTCAGGCCCACCAGCGCCAGCGCGACGGCCGCGAGGCCGACGCCCTGCACCAGCCCGCGCCGTTCCCGGGGCGCGTAGGCCAGGACCGCTGCGACCACCCCGCCGCCGATGAACCCGCCGAGGTGGCCCTGCCACGAGATACCCGGAAGCAGGCTGATGATGACCCCCAGGAGCAGGGTGGATCCCAGGCTCGAGGTGTCGGCCCCCACCTTGCGGGCGACGACGAGGTGCGCGGCGAGCAGGCCGAAGAGCGCGCCGGACGCGCCGACGGCCGAGCCGCCGGACAGCCACATCACCGCGACCCCGCCGCTGATGCCGGCGAGCAGGTAGAGCGCGAGGAAGCGGACCCAGCCGAAGACGCGCTCCAGCTGCGGGCCGAGCTGCCACAGCGCGAGGGCGTTCATCGCGATGTGCCACACGTGCACGTGGGTGACGACGTGGGTCAGCAGGCGCCACACGCCACCGTCGGCGACGCCGGGGTACCACCGGGTGTCGCCGATGCCGGTGCACGTCGCGGCGGACTGGATGCCGGGGTAGCCCAGGCCGGGGTCGCTGATGATGCCGCACCACCCGCCGGTGCGCATCGCGAGCCAGTTGAGCAGGACGCTGTCCTCGCCGCCGGTCGCGGTGATCGCGACCCAGGCCACGGCGATGACGGCGAGCAGCACGGTGGTGACCCGGCCGGGTGTGCGGTTGACGACGCCGCCGTACGCGCCGGTGGCCTGGCGCTGCGTCTTGCGCCCCTCGGCGACGCAGGAGGGGCACTGGAAGCCCACGGCTGCGTCGTTCATGCAGTCGGGGCAGATCGGGCGCTCGCAGCGCTGGCAGCGCACCCAGGTCTCGCGGTCGGGGTGCCGGTAGCAGGTCGGCACCCCGACCGGAGGCGTGCTCATGGTGCTGTGCTGGTCCTTGGTGCTGGTCTCGGGTGGTCCGGGCTCAGCCCTTGATCTCGACCGTCTCGATGACGACCGGCTCGACCGGCTTGTCGTTGCGGCCGGTCTGGACGCCGGCGATCGCGTCGACGACGTCGCGGCTGGCCTGGTCGGCGACCTCGCCGAAGATCGTGTGCTTGAAGTTCAGCCACGTGGTCGCGCCGACGGTGATGAAGAACTGCGAGCCGTTGGTGCCCGGGCCGGCGTTGGCCATCGCGAGCAGGTAGGGCTTGTCGAAGGTGAGCTCGGGGTGCGGCTCGTCCTTGAACTGGTAGCCCGGGCCGCCGGTGCCGATGCCGTCGGGGCAGCCACCCTGGATCATGAAGCCGGGGATGACCCGGTGGAACGTCAGGCCGTCGTAGAACGGGCCGGAGCCGGTGGAGCCGCCGCGGCGGTCCGGCGTGTACGGGCCGTCGGGCGAGACCTCGACGGGGTTGCCGGTGGCGAGACCGACGAAGCTCTTGACCGTCAGCGGCGCGTGGTTGGGGAACAGGTTGAGCGTGATGTCGCCCTTGTTCGTCTTCAGGACGGCCTGGTCTGCCATGGGGTAAGCCTCGTCTCAGATCGATGTCGTGCGCGCCGGTCGGCCGACCGGCAACGCAGTCGATCCTACGAGCACTGCCACGGCTTGCGTCCGTGGACCATGCTGGTGCGGAAGCGGTCCGGTTGCCGTCTGGGCAGCCGGCCGGTCGACCCAGGAGGGTGAGTGATGAAGGTGCTGAAGAAGCTGGTGCTGGTGGGCCTCGTCGGCGCGGCCGTGGCCGCCGTCGCGAAGAAGCTGCAGGGCGGCGGCTCGTCGTCGCAGTGGCAGTCGGCGGACCCGTCGGCCTGAGCGGTCCCGGACCGGTCAGGTCCGCGCGAGCTCCGGGTGGTCGGCGCGCAGGCGCTCGACCACCCGGCGCTCGACCCAGAAGATGAGGCCGGGGACGAGCCCGGCGACCAGGAGCAGCAGCAGCTGGGGCATGGACCAGCGCGCCTTCTGGCTCAGCAGGAACGCCACGACGACGTAGACCATGTAGATCCAGCCGTGGATGATCCAGATCGGGGTGAGGTCGTCGCCGAGCTGCTGCAGCGCGGTGCCGTCCTCGAGGAGGTACTTGGCCACCGAGCTGAGCGCGCCGACCACGAGGAGGACGCCTACCACGAGCGCGAGCACGCGGTAGGTGGGGAAGAGCCTGGTCACGGCTTCGAGGGTACGACGGCGTCGTCCGCCGGGTCGGCGCCGGGCCCGTCCGCTGCCCGCTCGGTGGTGGCGTCGCGCACATGGCGCCACCAGAGGAAGATCGCGAAGGCGGCGAAGACCCACCACTCGATGGCGTAGAGGATGTTGCGCAGGCCGGTGAACCGGCYCGCCGGCGGCAGCTGGTCCAGCGTCGCGGCCGCCACCCCGGCCGAGGCGTCGGCGGCCAGCGGCTCCTGCGCGACGACGTAGGCGCCGTACAGGTCCTGGCCGTCGAGCAGCTGGACCAGGTCGGCGACCCGCAGGTTCGGCACCACCCGGTCGTCGGGGTCCTCGTCCGCGGCGTCACCGCCACGCGCGGCCTCGGTCGGCTGCAGCCAGCCGGTGAGGTCGACCGTGCCGGTCGGCGGGGCGGGGAGGTCGTCGAGCGAGGCGTCCGCGGGCACCCACCCGCGCACGACGGGCACGGCGGGCTGGTCCGGTTCGCCGACGCTGAGCGGGGTGACCAGCCAGCGCCCGTCCTCGCCGTCGGCGCCGTCGCGGCCGGAGACGAGCACGCTGCCCGCGTCGAGGAAGGTGCCGCTGACCTCGACGGGCCGGCCCAGGCCGGCGCGCGGGAACGGGTCGTCGGGGCCGATGACGTCGGTGATCGGGACCGGGGCGACCTCGGTCAGGTCCTCCTGCTCCGCGGCCCGGCGCTCCTGCCAGGCGTCGAACTGCCACACGCCCATCCCGGCGGCGAACCCGACGCACACGAGGGCGAGGAGGTGGGCGCCCCACAACCGAACGCTCCACCACCGCAGCACCTCCTCAGGGTACGAGGGACCGTGGCCGCACTCCTCGTCGGCCCGGCCGTCGATCGCCTCACACGACTGGTCTGACCACTTGACCACCGGACCTGCACCGCCTACGGTCGTCGCCATGGCACTGCGACCCGTGACCCGACGCTCCGTGGCCGACCAGGTGTTCGACCAGGTCCTCGACGACGTCCTCGACGGCGAGCTCGCCGTCGGGGAGCCGCTGCCCCGCATCGCGCAGACCGGGCTGGTGGAGGTGCGGC
>NZ_VLJQ01000067.1:0-4706 GCF_007829375.1 Nocardioides sp. J9
GGCTCCTGTGACTCTTCCGTGGGTCGCTGATCGCGCCTGAACGGCCACACGCCGTTCCCGCTCTAGGTTTCTGGCTTGTCTAGGACCGAAACTGCTGAGCGGAGAACGGCGTGCGAAACGCCAGCCTATGGCGCGCCCTGTTGGGCGTCGAGAACACCGTCATCGAAGAGATCGAGTTCGACGAGGAGACCGAGGTCGTCGTCGCTCACGTGCGACCTCGTCGCGGCGGCCGTGGCCGCTGCGGCACCTGTGGAACAAGAGCATCCTGGTACGACCACGGCGAAGGGCGGCGTCGCTGGCGAAGCCTGGACGTGGGCGTGATGCAGGTGTTCCTCGAAGCCGACGCGCCCCGCGTGAACTGCCCGGTCCACGGACCCACCGTCCGCCAGGTCCCGTGGGCACGACACGCCGCCGGCCACACACTGGCCTTCGACCAGCAGGTCGCGTGGCTGGCCACCCAGTGCTCGAAGTCGGCAATCACCGAGTTGATGCGGATTGCATGGCGCACCGTTGGTGCGATCATCACCCGCGTCTGGTCCGACACCGCCGCCCAACACGACCTGTTGGCAGGACTGCGCCGGATCGGGATCGACGAGATCTCCTACAAGCGCAACCACAAGTACCTGACCGTCGTCGTCGACCACGACACAGGACGGCTGGTCTGGGTCGGAGTCGGGCGGGAGAAGGCAACCGTGCGCGCGTTCTTCGATGTCCTCGGCCCCGAGCGCTGCGCTCAGATCACCCACGTGTCCGCAGACGGCGCGGCCTGGATCGGGGAGGTCGTCACCGAACGATGTCCAAACGCGGTCCGCTGCGCCGACCCGTTCCACGTCGTGAAATGGGCAACCACCGCGCTCGACGAAGTCCGCCGCCAAGCCTGGAACGCTGCACGCAGCAGGACCGGACAGACTCCCTCAACACTGCAGGCCAGACGAGCGGCCGGCAAGGAGAACTACTCCACCGGGCCCGCGAAAGCGTTGAAGAACTCCCGGTTCGCGTTGTGGAAGAACCCCGAGAACCTCACCACCCGACAAGCCGCGAAGCTGACCTGGATCGCGAAGGCCGAACCCACCCTGCACCGCGCTTACCTGCTCAAGGAAGCACTGCGCCTGGTGTTCCAGCTGCCCCACCACGAGGCAGTCGAGGCGCTCGAGCACTGGATCAGCTGGGCCCGCCGCAGCCGGATCGAACGCTTCGTGAAGCTGCAGCGCACCATCGTGACCTACAAGGCCGAGATCCTCGCCGCGATCGAGCACGGCCTGTCCAACGGCCTCATCGAATCGGTCAACACCAAGATCCGCCTCATCACACGCGTCGCCTTCGGATTCCGCTCACCCGACGCGCTCATCGCCCTCGCCATGCTCAACCTCGGCGGCCACCGACCCGTACTCCCCGGCCGATGACCCACGGATCAGTCACAAGAGCCGTTTTTCCGGTCCTGGGCGGGGCCACAGGACGCCGCCCCGTCCGGGTGCGCACCCCGATTTGGCCTCCGCGACGGGGATCCTCTACAGTTCTTCTCGTTGTCGAGGCCAACAGGCCGAAGACAGCGTGCCCCCGTCGTCTAGCGGCCTAGGACGTCGCCCTCTCACGGCGGTAACGCCGGTTCAAATCCGGTCGGGGGTACCAACCAGCCGAGGCCCGGTCCACCAGGACCGGGCCTCGCTGCATTCCTGCGTCGCGAAGGCCCCGAGGGCCAGGCTCTCAGTCCTTGCGCGACGCCTTCGCCGCGGCGGTCTTCCTCGCCGCCCGCGTCTTGGGCGGCGTCGGCTCGGTGCCGACGACGGCGAAGATCGGTGCGGTGACCTTCTCCAGCGCGGCGACCGCCTCGGCGTGCCGCTCGGCAAGTGACGCGACGACACCGGCGAGCTCGGCCTGGGCCTCGGCGAGCGTGTGCACGGTGTCCGCGAGCTCGCGCTGGCGGGCGATGAAGTCCTGGAGCGGCTGGGCCGTCGCGCCGGCGATCCCGGTCACGGCAGTGGCCATCCCGGCGACGGCACCGGCGAGCTCGCCGACCTGCTTCGCCAGCTCGTCGGGCTGGGTGACCGCGTCGACGGCCGTGTCGCGCACGGTCCGCAGCACCTCGGACGTGAGTCGGAGCGCGGCCTGCTGCGACTTCAGCAGCAGGTCGAGCGGGTTGAGGGGGCCGCCGGGGCCGTGGGTCTCCGCCATGGCGACAGCGTGGCAGAAGGGGAGCGGCTGCGCACCCGCTGCCGCCGTGTCCGATTTCCGCCAGTCGATGTCGGTGGCGGCGTGCAGGATGGAGCCATGGAGACCACGACCGCCGGCGACGCGCAGCTGGAGTTCGACCGGTGCTACACCGCGGTCCAGTCGCGCGACCGCCGCTTCGACGGCGTCTTCTACACCGCGGTCCGCACGACCGGCATCTACTGCCGCCCGTCGTGCCCGGCCCGCACGCCGGCCCCGGCCAACGTCAGCTTCCACCGCACCGCCGCGGCCGCGCAGTCCGCGGGCTACCGCGCCTGCAAGCGCTGCCTGCCCGACGCCACGCCCGGCAGCCCCGACTGGGACGTCGCCGCTACCGTCGCCGGTCGCGCGATGCGGCTCATCGCCGACGGCGTCGTCGACCGCGAGGGCGTCGAGGGCCTGGCCCGGCGGCTCGGCTACACCTCGCGCCACCTCGCCCGCCTGCTCACCGCCGAGCTCGGCGCCGGGCCGCTCGCGCTCGCCCGCACCCAGCGCGCCCAGACCGCCCGCGCGCTCGTCGAGAGCTCCGACCTCGGCTTGACCGACGTCGCGTTCGCCGCGGGCTTCTCCAGCGTGCGCCAGTTCAACCAGACCATGCAGGAGGTGTACGCCGCCTCGCCGAGCGAGCTGCGCGGACGCCGGGCCGGGCGAGCCCGCCCCGCCGGCGGCATCGACTTGCGCATCGCGGTCCGCACGCCCTTCCGCGGGTCCGACCTGCTGCGCTTCCTCGCCGACCGCGCCGTCCCCGGCATCGAGGTCGCCGACGTCGCTGCCGACGGGTCGGGCTGGTACGCCCGCACCCTCGACCTGCCGCACGGTCCCGGCACGGCCCGTGTCGAGCTGGCCGACCTCGAGGGCCCCGGGACGTCGTACGTCCCGTTGCGGGTGGTGCTCGACGACCTGCGCGACACCGCAGCCGCTGTCGCCCGGATGCGGGCGCTCCTCGACGCCGACGCCGACCCGGTGGCGATCGACGCCCACCTCGGCGCCGACCCGGCGCTGGCACCGCTCGTCGCGGCCCGCCCCGGCCTGCGCGTCCCCGGCCACGTCGACGGCGGCGAGGTCGCCGTCCGGGCCGTCCTGGGCCAGCAGGTCACCGTCGTCGCCGCGCGCACGGCGGCCGCGAGGCTGGTGGCCGGGCACGGTCGGCCGGTCACGACGACCGTCGACGGCCTGACCCACCTGTTCCCCGCTGCAGCGGCGGTCGCTGCGCTCGACCCGTCGTCGCTGCGGATGCCCCGCGCCAGGGGCCGTGCGCTCACCGGCCTGGCCGCCGCACTGGCTGASGGCGACCTGGTGCTCGACCGTGGGCCGGACCGCGGTGAGCTGCGCGAGCAGCTGCTCGCGCTGCCGGGCATCGGCCCGTGGACGGCCGACTACATCGCGCTGCGGGCGCTCGGCCACCCCGACGTCTGGCTGCCGACCGACGTCGGCGTGCGCAACGCGCTCGCCGGCCGGCCGCCGGCCGACCCCGAGCGCTGGCGGCCCTGGCGGTCGTACGCGCTGCTGCACCTGTGGACCTCCCTGTCCGACCCACGAGGAGAATGAGAAGCACCATGTGGACCGTCATCGAGTCGCCCGTCGGGCCGCTGCGCCTCGTCGAGCGCGACGGAGCGATCACCGCGATCGAGTTCTTCCCGTTCCGCGACCACGACGGTCGCCCGCGCGGCGACCGTGCCGACGACCAGCCGCTGCTGGTCGAGGCGGCGCGCCAGCTCGGGGAGTACTTCGCCCGCGAGCGCACCACCTTCGACCTGCCGCTCGCGCCCGTGGGCACGCCGTGGCAGCAGGAGGTGTGGGGCCAGCTGCTCGCGATCGGCTACGGCGAGACCGCGTCGTACGGCGAGATCGCGGGCCGCCTCGGCAAGACCAACGCGGCCTCGCGCGCGGTGGGCGTCGCCAACGGCGCCAACCCGATCCCGATCGTCATCCCGTGCCACCGGGTGATCGGTGCCAACGGCACGCTCACCGGGTACGCCGGCGGGCTGGACCGCAAGCAGGCCCTGCTCGGTCTCGAGCAGGAGGCGCTCTTCTAGGGGAGGGTGCGCCGGACCCGCCGGACCGGGATCACTCCGCGGCGGCGCGGCGCAGCGACTCCGAGAGCCGCTCGGCCGCGGCCAGGACCGCGGGGGCGTGCATGCGGCCGGGCTGGCGGGAGAGCCGCTCGAGCGGGCCGGAGACCGAGACCGCGGCGATCACCTTGCCGCCGGGGGAGCGGACCGGCGCCGACACCGACGCGACGCCCTGCTCGCGCTCGCCGACCGACTGAGCCCAGCCGCGACGGCGGATGGCGGAGAGCTCGGCGGCGGAGAAGGCGGCGTTCTGCAGGCCCCGGTGGATCCTCTCGGGGTCGTCCCACGCGAGCAGCACCTGCGCGGCGGAGCCGGCGCGCATGGTCAGCTGCGATCCGACCGGGATGGTGTCGCGCAGCCCGGACGGGCGCTCGGCAGCGGCCACGCAGACACGGTGGTCGCCCTGGCGCCGCCAGAGCTGGGCGG
>NZ_VLJQ01000067.1:4790-54902 GCF_007829375.1 Nocardioides sp. J9
GAGCCGGTGGTGCTCGAGGGCCACCGCGAGGCGGTGGGCCGTGGGACGGGCCAGGCCGGTGCCCGCTACGAGGCCTGCCAGGGTGGCCGGGCCGGACTCCAGTGCCGTCAGCACCAGGGCCGCCTTGTCGAGAACTCCGACGCCGCTCGAGTTGTCCATATGGCAATACTGCCGTCTCGGATCTTGGGATGCAAGCGTAGGCTTGCTCACGGTTCCCGGCAGAGGTGCCGGGAACGACCCGAACGAGGAGGAGCGAGTCATGGGCAGGACCCTGGCGGAGAAGGTGTGGGACGAGCACGTCGTCCGGTCGACCCCGGGAGAGCCGGACCTCCTCTACATCGACCTCCACCTCATCCACGAGGTGACCAGCCCGCAGGCGTTCGACGGCCTGCGCCTGGCCGGTCGCAAGGTGCGTCGCCCGGACCTGACCCTGGCGACCGAGGACCACAACGTCCCGACGGTCGACTGGGACAAGCCGATCGCCGACCCGGTGAGCAAGACCCAGGTCGACACGCTGCGCAAGAACGCCGCGGAGTTCGGCGTCCGGCTGCACCCGCTCGGCGACGTCGAGCAGGGCATCGTGCACGTCGTCGGCCCGCAGCTCGGCCTGACCCAGCCCGGCATGACCATCGTGTGCGGTGACTCGCACACCAGCACGCACGGCGCGTTCGGCGCGATCGCCTTCGGCATCGGTACGTCGGAGGTCGAGCACGTCCTGGCCACGCAGACCCTGCCGCAGGCCCGGCCGAAGACCATGGCCGTGACCGTCAACGGCAGCCTGCCGGCAGGCGTCACCGCCAAGGACCTGATCCTCTACCTGGTCGCGCAGACCGGCACCGGCGGCGGCCAGGGCTACATCGTCGAGTACCGCGGACAGGCCATCGAGGAGCTCTCGATGGAGGGCCGGATGACGGTCTGCAACATGTCGATCGAGTGGGGCGCCAAGGCGGGCATGATCGCGCCGGACGACACCACCTTCGCCTACATCAAGGACAAGCCCGAGGCCCCGAAGGGTGCCGAGTGGGATGCGGCCGTCGCGCACTGGCGCACCCTGGCGACCGACCCCGACGCGACCTTCGACAAGGAGATCGTGATCGAGGCGGCCGACGTGACGCCTTTCGTCACCTGGGGCACAAACCCCGGCCAGGGCGTGCCGCTGGGCGGCGCCGTCCCGAACCCCACGTACTTCGAGGACCCTTCCGACCGCATCGCGGCCGAGCGTGCGCTGGAGTACATGGGCCTCGAGGCCGGCCAGCCGATGCGCGAGATCAAGGTCGACACGGTCTTCGTCGGCTCCTGCACCAACGGCCGGATCGAGGACCTGCGCCTCGCCGCCGACATCATCAAGGGCCACAAGGTCGCCGAGGGCACGCGCCTGCTCGTCGTCCCGGGCTCGGTTCGCGTGCGCAACCAGGCGATCGAGGAGGGCCTCGACAAGGTCTTCATCGAGGCCGGCGCCGAGTGGCGTGGTGCGGGCTGCTCGATGTGCCTGGGCATGAACCCCGACCAGCTCGCCCCGCAGGAGCGGAGCGCGTCGACGTCCAACCGCAACTTCGAGGGCCGGCAGGGCAAGGGCGGTCGCACGCACCTGGTGTCCGTGCCGGTCGCCGCCGCGACCGCGATCCGCGGCACGCTGTCCTCGCCCGCCGACCTCGTGCCGGCCACGGTCTGAAAGGGATCCCGATGGAGAAGTTCACCACCCACACCGGCGTCGGCGTCCCGCTGCGACGCAGCAACGTCGACACCGACCAGATCATCCCGGCCGTCTACCTCAAGCGCGTGACCCGCACCGGCTTCGAGGACGGGCTGTTCGCGGCCTGGCGCAACGACCCGGAGTTCGTGCTCAACAAGGAGCCGTACGCCAACGGCTCGGTCCTCGTGGCCGGCCCCGACTTCGGCACCGGCTCCTCGCGCGAGCACGCCGTCTGGGCGCTGCAGAACTACGGCTTCAAGGTCGTCCTCTCGGCGCGCTTCGCCGACATCTTCCGCGGCAACTCCGGCAAGGCCGGGCTGCTCGCCGCGCAGGTCGACGAGAAGGTCGTCGAGCGGCTCTGGGAGTACCTCGAGGCCAACCCGGGCGCCGAGGTCAGCGTCGACCTGGAGAGCCGCACCGTGCGTGCCGGCGAGGGCGCGGACGCGATCGAGGACACCTTCCAGATCGACGACTACACCCGCTGGCGCCTGCTCGAGGGCCTCGACGACATCGGGATCACCCTGGGCCACGCCGACGACATCGCGGCGTACGAGGCTGGTCGGCCGAGCTGGAAGCCGGTCACGCAGGGAGCCTGATCCCGCTACGGACCGGGGGAAACCCTGACGCGAGGGCACGAGGTGAACATCTAGAGTTCACCTCGTGCCCTCTTTCGTCACCCCCCAGGAGAGGGCGGCGGAGGACCCCGGGAGCCCGGACGAGGTCGTCGTCGACAACCCGTCCTCCCCGTCGCTCGGCGCCGTCCTGCGCCGCGGCCTGCTCGGCAGCCTGCAGGCGGCCGCGCTCTCGGCACTGGTGCTGGAGATCGGCACCCTGGGCATCTTCATGCCGCGGTGGTTCAAGGACCTCTTCCTCGACAGCGGCGCGTTCTGGCTCGACACCCTCGTGCTGTGGGTGGTCATCGGCTTCCTCTGGGCGGTCCTCGGACGGCTGTCGTGGGCGATCGCCGCCGTCTTGACCACGACCGTCGTGCTCGCGATCGCGAACATCGTGAAGATGCAGTACCGCGAGGAGCCGATCTACCCCAGCGACCGCGACTTCCTCAGCGAGCCCGGCTTCCTCGCCTCGATGGTCTCGCCGGCGGCGCTCGTGGGCGCGGGCCTCCTGGTCGTCGTGGTCCTCGTCGGTGCGGCCTGGCTGGTGACCCGCATCGAGCGACGCCACCCCCGCCCGCGGTTGCGGGCGCTGCCACGCCGGCACCTCCTCGTCGTGCTCGGGACCCGTCTCGGCGTGGGGCTCCTGACCGTCCTGCTCCTCGCGCAGGCTGCGCAGTTCAACCAGCCCGGCAACATCTGGCGCGGGCTCTACGAGCTGCGCGGCAACGACTGGCGCTACTGGAACCAGAAGACCAACTACCGCTCCAACGGCTTCGTGGGCGGCTTCCTCTTCAACATGCCGATCGACGCCATGAAGCAGCCCCGCGGGTACGACGCCGCGACGATGGCCGACGTCGCCGATCGCTACACGGCGCTGGCCGAGCGCGTGAACGCCGGGCGCACCGGCAGCCTCGACGACGTCAACGTCGTGCTCGTGCTCAGCGAGTCCTTCAGCGACCCCACGAGCCTCGAGGGGTTCGAGCTCGGGCGGGACCCGATTCCCCGCACCCGTACGGTGATGCGGGAGACGACGTCGGGCGACATGCTCGCGCAGATGTACGGCGGCGGCACCGCCAACATGGAGTTCGAGGTGCTGACCGGCCAGTCCCTGGGCCTCTTCCGCCCGCAGATGCTCTCGCCGTACCAGATGCTCGTGCCGGAGCAGGACGACTACCCGTCGGCCGTCGGGTGGTTCCGCTCGCGCGGCCACGACGCGATCGCCGTGCACCCCTACCGGGTGGGGATGTACAAGCGGGAGCAGGTCTACGAGCGCTTCGGCTTCGAGGACTTCGTGCACGACACGACGATCCGCAGCACCGGCACGATCGACGACAACCCCTACATCTCGGACGCCGCGGCGTTCGACGAGGTGCTCGCGCAGATCGACGGGCACGACAAGCCCTTGCTGGTGAACCTCGTGACGATGCAGAACCACATCCCCGTCGACGGGAACTACGAGGACCCGGTCCCGGTCAGTGGTGTCGGCGGCGGCGAGAAGGACCGGATCGGCCAGTACGCACGGGGGTTGGAGCACACCGACGAGGCACTGGCCGACTTCCTGGCCGAGCTCGAGGACAGCCCGGAGAAGACGATCGTGCTGTTCTACGGCGACCACCTGCCCGGCATCTACGGATCGTCGGTGAAGGAGGCCAACGGGGGAACGGCCCTGCACCGCACGCCCTTCTTCATCTGGAGCAACCAGCCCGGCCAGAACGTGCCGCGGGCACTGCCGGTGACGAGCCCCGCCTTCTTCCTGCCGTTGCTGCACGACGTCGCGGATGCCCCCGTCCCGCCGTACCTCGCACTGCTCCGCGAGGTGCACCGGCACGTCAGCGCGATCCAGCAGGGACGCCTCCTCGGCGGCTCCGGGGAGCCCGTCGAGGAGGGCCAGATCGACGCCAGGACGGGCCGTCTGCTCGATGACATGCGGCTCGTGCAGTACGACTTCTCCATCGGCGAACGATTCGCGCTCGACGCGTTGTGGCCCGGCTCGACGCCCTGAAATGACCGGAAATGGCCTGAATAGGGCCAATTCTCGGAAAAAAAGGCGATTACGCGCGGCGTGGTGATTGTGGGGGAGTCCGGTAATGCCTAGCGTTCCCTGCAAGGACGGCTGGGCGAGGGCTCGGCCGCAAGCCCAAGGAACGCCCCACGGCGGAGCGTTTCGAAAGGACAGGTAGTGAACAAGTCTCAGTTGATCGATGCGCTGGCTGACCGGTTCGACGGCAGCCGCAAGGACGCGGCCCACGCGCTCGACGCGGTGCTGGACACCATCACCCGTCAGGTGGCGAAGGGCGAGAAGGTCGCCATCACGGGCTTCGGTTCCTTCGAGAAGGCCGTGCGCAACGCCCGTTGGGTCCGCAACCCGCAGACCGGCGAGCGCGTGAAGACCAAGAAGAAGGCCGTTCCGAAGTTCAGCGCCGGCGCCGACCTCAAGAACGTCGTGTCGGGCGCGAAGAAGCTCCCCGCCCTGCCGAAGCCCGCCAAGAAGGCTGCCGCTCCGGCCAAGAAGGCTGCGACCACCGCCGCCAAGAAGGCCGCCGCCCCGGCCAAGAAGGCTGCTGCCGCTGCGAAGAAGGCCGCTCCGGCCAAGAAGACCGCGGCCAAGAAGACCACGACGGCCACGAAGAAGGCCGCCCCCGCCAAGAAGGCGACGACCGCCAAGAAGGCGGCTCCGGCCAAGAAGGCGCCCGCGAAGAAGGCTCCGGCCAAGAAGGCGCCCGCGAAGAAGGCTCCGGCCAAGAAGGCCCCCGCCAAGAAGGCCCCCGCCAAGAAGGCGCCGGCCAAGAAGACCGCGAAGAAGAAGTAGTCCGCGGCTTCGAGCGCATCGACCGGGCCGTCCTCCTCACGGGGGGCGGCCCGGTCGGCATTTCCCCACAGGTGCGGGGGAATCAGGGCAAGGCGGCTGCTGTCGCGGTGCCGACACCGAGCGCCACCGCGGCGGCGAGGCCGTCGAGGTCGTCGACGTCGCGACGCAGGGTGACCAGGTCACCGGGCACCGGTCGGGCCCCCGCGTCGTGGTGGGCCCGCGCCGACCCCTCGCCGAAGCGCGGGTCGAAGAGCGCCGGGGGCGCGGTGTAGAGCGTCGTGCCGGTGCCATCGGCATCGACCACGAAGCACGGCACGTCCTGCGCCAGCGCGTGCTGGAGCGCGGTCGACAGGTCGCCGGGGGAGAGGGCGGGGACGTCGGCGAGCAGGGCCGCGGGCCGCAGCCCGGGCGCGACCTCCCGGGCGACCCGCGCACCGTGGCGCAGGGCGCCGTTCAGGCCCTCGCCCGGGTCGGCGCTCGCCACCACCACGTCGCCGGCCAGCGACGCGGCGAAGGCGTCGTCGTCGCTCACCACGACCACGAGGCCGACCTCCGGGGTCGCCCGGCACGCGGCCACGGCGTCGACGGCGAAGGCCGCCGCCAGGCGGCGCCGGGCGTCGTCGGGGAGCGCGGACAGGCGCGACTTGCCGGTCCCCGGGGACTTCACCGGGAGGACCACGGCGAAGGAACCCGGACGTGCGACCACGGGCCCATCCTCCCAGCCGATTCCCGTCCCGCGACCGAGGGGCGCCGTCACCGGGGTGGCCAGCGGGTAGCCTGCATCCTCGTGACGGTGAGAAAGCTGCAGGAGAAGCGGGGGTGGGCCTTCAACATCGCCGTCCCCATCATCAAGCCCCTGCTCAAGGCCACGACGAAGCGCGAGTGGATCGGCGGTGAGCACATCCCGGTCTCGGGAGGCTTCATCATCGCGCTCAACCACATCTCGCACGTCGACCCGCTCACCGCGGCGCACCTGGTCTACGACCACGGCCACAAGCCGCGGTACCTCGCCAAGTCGGGCCTCTTCGACAACAAGGCCCTCGGCTTCTTCCTGCGCGGTGCGGGGCAGATCCCGGTGAAGCGGGAGACCCGGGACGCCGTCGGTGCGTACGCCGCCGCCGTCGAGGCGGTCCGCAACGGCCAGTGCGTCGTGATCTACCCCGAGGCGACGATCACCCGCGACCCCGACCTGTGGCCGATGAAGGGCAAGTCGGGCGCGGCCAGGATCGCCCTCGAGACCGGCTGCCCGGTCATCCCCGTCGGCCAGTGGGGCGCGCAGGAGCTGCTGGCGCCGTACACGAAGAACCCGCACCCGGTGCCCCGCAAGAAGATCGTGATGCGCGTGGGCCCGCCCGTGGAGCTCGAGGACCTCAGGGCGAAGGAGCGCACGACCGCCGTCGTCAACGAGGCGACGGAGCGGATCATGGACGCGATCACCCACCAGCTCGAGCTCGTCCGCGGAGAGCAGGCACCTGCCGAGCGCTACGACATGGCCGTCCGCGGCGACCGGTTCAAGAAGCAGAAGCAGCAGAAGAAGGCGTGAGCATGGGCAACAAGGTCGCGGTGCTCGGCGCCGGCTCCTGGGGGACGGCTTTCTCCATCGTGCTCGCCGACGCCGGCAACGACGTCACCGTCTGGGCGCGCCGCGAGGACGTCGCGACCGCCATCAACGACGGGCACGAGAACACCGACTACCTGCCGGGCATCGAGCTGCCGCGCACCATCAGCTCCACCACCGACCCCGAGCGCGCCCTGGCGGGCGCCGACGTCGTCGTGCTCGCCGTGCCGTCGCAGTCGCTGCGCGACAACCTGCCGACCTTCCTGCCGTACGTCGAGAAGGACGCCGTGCTGGTGTCCTTGATGAAGGGCGTCGAGCTCGGCAGCCTCAAGCGGATGTCGCAGGTGATCGCCGAGGTCGGCGACGTGCCCGACAACCGGATCGCCGTCGTCAGCGGCCCCAACCTCGCCCGCGAGATCGCCCGCCGCGAGCCGGCCGCCTCGGTCGTCGCCTGCGCCGACGAGTCCGTCGCGACCGCGCTGCAGCAGCGGGTGCACACCCCCGCGTTCCGCCCGTACACGAGCGTCGACGTCCTCGGCTGCGAGTTCGGCGGCGCCTACAAGAACGTCGTCGCGCTCTGCGTCGGCATGGCCGTCGGCCTCGGCTTCGGCGACAACACCACGGCCTCGCTCATCACCCGCGGCCTCGCCGAGACCGCGCGGCTCGCGATGAACCAGGGTGCCAACCCGCTCACCCTCATGGGCCTGGCCGGCCTCGGCGACCTCGTCGCCACGTGCTCCTCGCCGCTCTCGCGCAACCGCACCTTCGGCGAGAAGCTCGGCCAGGGCATGAGCGTCGAGGAGATCTACGCCTCCACCCGCCAGGTCGCCGAGGGTGCCAAGTCCTGCTCCTCGCTGCGGGCCCTCGCCGCCCAGGCCGGTGTCGACGCCCCCATCGTCGACGCCGTCGACGAGGTCGTGCAGGGCCGGCTCACCACCGCCCAGCTGATGAAGGCGTTCATCAACCGCGACACCAAGGCCGAGCTGTCCTGAACTGATGGCGCGAGCGCGTCGCTCGTCCCTCGCGCCACGCTGCCGCGCGCGCAGTTGCCTCGCGTAGGTGGTGCCGTCCGCCTGGCGGCAAGCCAGTCGGCGCGCGGCAAGTCGTGCCCCCTGCGCTCCGGTCGCTCCTTCGTCGCTCCCTCCGCTCCGGCGTTCACGATTCCCGCGATGGCCGACAGCCCCGGACCGGCCGGAGCTGGCTGGTCTGTCGACAGGTCGGTCCGCTGCGCGGTACCTGAGGACAGCCGGTCGGCACCTCAGGTGGAGGCCGGGCAGGGGCGCTGGTTCCTAGCGTTGCCGGCATGACGATCCTCCTGTCCGACCCCCGGGTCCGTGCCGTGCCCGTCGAGGAGTGCGGCGAGCCGCTGGTCCGGCTGCCGCACGACATCTCACCCGCCGGAGCCCTGGTCCGCAGCGGCCTCGCCGACCGCCTCGTGGCCGCCGACCGCCTGCTGCCGCGCGGCGTGCGGTTGCGCGTGGTGGAGGGGCACCGGCCCGTCGAGCAGCAGCGCGTGATCATCGCGTCGTACTCCGCCGAGCTGCGGGCGCTGCACCCCGACGCCGGGGACGACGTGCTGGAGCGGCTCACCAGCCGGTTCGTGTCGCCGGTGGACGTGGCCCCCCACGTGGCCGGGGCGGCCGTCGACCTGACCCTCGTCGACGTGTGCGGCGACGAGCTCGACCTGGGCACGCCGATCGACGCGACGCCCGAGCAGAGCGACGGTCGCTGCTGGTTCTCCGCCGCGGGGATCGGCCAGGACGCCCGGGAACACCGCACGTTGCTCGCTCGCGTGCTCGGCTCGCAGGGGCTCGTGAACTACCCGACCGAGTGGTGGCACTGGAGCTGGGGCGACCGCTACTGGGCGCTCGTCACCGGCGCCCCGGCCTCGGTCTACGGGCCGGTCGCGCTGGCGGTGGCGGCATGAGCACGTCCGAGCTGACGGTTGACCTCGACGCGGTCGCCCGCAACACCCGCCTCCTGGCCGAGCGCGCCACCGGCGAGCTGATGGCCGTGGTGAAGGCCGACGGGTTCGGCCACGGTGCGGTCGACGTCGCCCGCACCGCCCTCGCCAACGGTGCGACCCGGCTGGGCGTCACCAGCCTCGCTGAGGCCGTCTCCCTGCGGGAGGCCGGCATCGCGGCGCCGGTGCTGAGCTGGCTCAACCCCGTCGACGCCGACTTCGCCACCGCCGCGCGGCTGCGCGTCGACGTCGCCGTCCCGAGCCTCGAGCACCTCAGCGCGGTGTCGGTGGCCGCCTGGGCGGCACTGTGCCGTGCCGCACGGCGCGGCGNTCGCGGCGCCGGTGCTGAGCTGGCTCAACCCCGTCGACGCCGCCGGCCGCACCGCCACGCGGCTGCGGGTCCACCTGCACGTCGACGCCGGCATGGCCCGCGACGGCGCGGAGCCGTCCGCGTGGGCGGCACTGTGCCGTGCCGCACGGCGCGGCGAGCAGTACGGCCGCATCGAGGTCGCCGGCGTGATGGGCCACCTCGGCTGCGCGGACGACCCCGCGGACCCGTGCAACGCCCGCGCCCGCACCCGCTTCGCCTGGGCCCTCGAGGTCGCCCGGTCCACCGGGCTGCGCCCGCGCCAGCGCCACCTCGCGGCGACGGCGGCGACGCTCACCGACCCGCGCAGCCACCACACGATGAGCCGCGTGGGAGCCGGCCTCGTCGGCATCGACCCTTCCCGCACCACGCCGCTGGCGCCGGCGATGACGCTCACCGCGCCGCTGGTGCAGGTGCGCCGGGTCCGCGCCGGAACGCCCGTCGGCTACGGCCACGCGCACCGGACCAGCCGCACGACGTACCTCGGCCTCGTGCCCCTCGGGTACGCCGACGGCCTGCCGCGCGTCGCGTCCGGCCGCGCCGAGGTGCTGGTCGGGGGAGTGCGTCGCCCGCTCGTCGGGCGGATCTCGATGGACCAGGCCGTCGTCGACCTCGGTGCGGACGGCGTGCCGGGCGTCGGCCCCGGGGCACCGGTGACGGTGTTCGGGCCCGGCGGCGCGGGGGAGCCGACCGTCGCGGAGTGGGCCGCGTGGTCGGGCACGATCGAGCACGAGCTGGTCACCGGCATCGGCGCCCGGGTGCCGCGCCGCGTGCTCGCCGCGCGCCGCCTGCCGGAGCTGGCGGGGTGCTCGGCATGAGCACCAGGACGAGCAGGACGAGGGTGGCCGTCATCGGCGGCGGCCAGAGCTGCGAGCACGAGGTCTCCCTCGCCTCGGCTGCGTCCGTCGCCGCGGCGCTGCCCGCGGACGAGTTCGAGGTGGTGCCGCTGACGATCGGCCGCGACGGCACGTGGCGCGACCGCGGCGGCCGGCCGATCGGCCTCAGCGGCGCGGCCCAGGTGCTGCGCGGCTGCGACGTCGTCTTCCCCGCCGTGCACGGCCCGCGCGGCGAGGACGGCGCCCTCGCCGCGCTGTGCGAGCTCGCCGGGCTGCCCTACGTCGGGTCCGGCGTCCGGCCCGGCGCCCTGGCGATGGACAAGTGGGCCACCAAGCTCGTCGCCGACGCCATCGGCATCGCCACCGCGCCGGGTGTCCTCGTCACCCGTGCCACGGCCGGGCACCTGCAGTGGACCCGGCCCGTCGTGGTCAAGCCGGTCGCGGCCGGCTCCAGCCAGGGCGTCAGCCTGGCCGAGCGACCCGAGGACCTCGGGCCCGCGCTCGAGGTCGCCCTCGCGCTCGACGACCGGGCGCTGGTCGAGGACGTCGTCGTCGGCCGGGAGGTCGACGTGGCGGTGCTGCGCCGGGCCGACGGAAGCCTGCTCGTGCCGCCCGCGCTGGAGATCGTGGCCGACGGCCTCTTCGACTACGACGCCAAGTACGGCGGGCACGCCGACTTCCGGGTCCCCGCCGCGCTCGAGGAGCGTGACGCCAAGGCGCTGGAGGACGCGGCGGTCCGGGTGTTCGAGGCGCTCGGTTGTGCCGGTGTCGCCCGTGTGGACTTCTTCCTCACCGAGGACGGCCCGGTGCTCAACGAGGTCAACACCATGCCCGGGATGACCGCCCACTCCCAGGCCCCGCGGATGTTCGAGGCCGCCGGGATGTCGTACCCGCAGCTCCTCGCCGAGCTGGTCCGCGCCGCGCTCGGGAGATGAGTGCGCAAGACTTGCGGGCGCACACCCCACCGAGAGCGCGAGGAGGTCCGGCGTTGGTCGACGTACGACGCTGGCTGCCCGACATGCTCGCCGGGCTGGCCGTGCTGTTCCTCGGCATGGTCGAGGTCGGCCGCCGGCTCTTCGACGAGTCGCCCTGGGCGCCGGTCGTGCTGGTGATCTGCGTCGCCCTCGCCGTCGGGCTGACCCGCCTGCTGCCCGGTGCCGCGCTGGCCGTCGCGTGGTTCGCCGGCGGGATGCAGGTGGTCACCGGCACCGACCCGCTGCTGGTCGAGGCGCTGTTCGCGGTCGTCGCCTTCGGCTGCGCCCGGTGGGGGCGCCTCCCCACGGTGTGGCTCAGCGCCGTGTCGATCCCGGTCAGCGCGGCGGTCGCGGTCGTGTGGCTCACTCCGGAAGCCTTCTTCGAGGCGCTGCGCGTGCTCGGCGCGGAACAGCTCGCCGCCGACGCCTACGACCGCGGTCCCTACGAGTGGCGGGTCACGGCCGGCCTGCTCGGCATCGCCTTCCTGGTGCTGCCGTGGTGCATCGGCCTCGCCGTGCGCTTCGCGGTCCGGATGCAGGCCTCGAGGCGCTCGCAGGTCGCCGCCGAGGCCGAGCGCGACCAGGCCGAGGAGATCGCCCGCCTGCGCGAGGGCCAGGCCCAGCTCGCGCGCGACGTGCACGACGTGGTCGGCCACTCGCTGGCGGTGATCCTCGCCCAGGCCGAGTCGGCGCAGTACCTCGACGACAGCGACCCGGCCCGGCTCAAGGCCACGCTGGCCACCATCGCGACGTCCGCGCGCTCCTCGCTCGAGGACGTCCGGCAGGTGCTCGCCTCCACCGCCGGGCAGCAGGCGGCGGCGCCGCGGCAGGCGGACCTCGACAGCCTCGTCGACGGCGTGCGCGCGGGCGGCCACGAGGTGGTCGTCAGCGAGGTGGGCACCGCCCAGCCGCTGCCGCCCGAGCTCGAGGTCGTCGCGTTCCGGGTGCTGCAGGAGATGCTGACCAACGCGATCAAGCACGGCCGGCGCGACCGGCCGGTCCACGTCGAACGACACTGGGAGGGGGACCTGCGGATGGAGGTCCGCAACGCCGTGCCCGACGACGCTCCGCCGGCCGACGGCACCGGCCAGGGGCTCGACGGCATGCGCCGCCGGCTCGAGGCCGTCGGTGGCCACCTCGACGTGCGCCGCCGCGCCGACCCGCCGAGCTTCACCGCCACCGCCTGGGTCCCGGTGAGGGCGCGATGACCGGTCCCGGCGAGCCGATCCGGGTGCTCCTGGTGGACGACCAGGAGCTCTTCCGCGAGGGCGTGCGCGTCATCATCGACGCCCAGGAGGGGATGGAGGTCGTCGGCGGTGCCGCCGACGGCATCGAGGCCGTCCGCCTCGTCGACGAGCTCCAGCCCGACGTGGTCCTGATGGACATCCGCATGCCGGAGATGGACGGCGTCGAGGCGACCCGGCAGATCTTCCTGCCCGACCGCGCGGCCCGCCGTGAGCGGCCGGTCCGCGTCGTCGTGCTGACGACCTTCAACCTCGACGACCGCGCCGCCACGGCGATCCGGTACGGCGCCAGCGGGTTCCTGCTCAAGGGCACCACCCCGCTGATGCTGCGCGACGCCATCCGCACCGTGCACGCGGGCAACGCCGTGCTCGCGCCGGCCGACCTGTCGACCCTGCTGGACGCGCAGTTCCGGGCGCCGGTGCAGCCGCCGTCGTCGTACCTCGCCCTGACGGAGAAGGAGCGCGAGGTGTTCGCCGCCGTCGCCCGCGGGCTGTCGAACCAGGAGATCGCCGGCCAGGTGTTCCTCAGCGAGTCGACGGTGAAGACCCACGTCGGCGCGATCCTGCGCAAGCTGGACCTGCGCGACCGCGTGCAGATCGTGGTCTTCGCCCACGAGCACGGGCTCGTGGACTGACGCTCAGGCGTCGATCCGGTCCAGCGCCTGCACGAGGTCGTCCCAGAGGTCCTCGACGTCCTCGATGCCGACGGACAGCCGGACCAGGCCGTCGGGGATCGTCGGCGCCTCCATCTTCCACCGGCGGCGCCGCTCGAAGGTGGACTCGACGCCGCCGAGCGAGGTCGCGTGGACCCACAGCGAGGTCGCCCGGACCAGGAAGTCGCCGGCGTCGGCGCCGCCGGCGAGCACCGGCGCGACGATGGCGCCGAAGCCGGGGTAGCGGACCTCGGCGACGGCCGGGTGCTCCGCCAGGCGCCGGGCCAGCTCGGCCGCGTTGGCCTGCGCCCGCTCCAGGCGCACGTGCAGGGTGCGCAAGCCGCGTAGCGCGAGCCACACCTCGAAGGGGCCCGGCGTCGAGCCGGCGAGGCCGCGGCGGGCCTTGAGCGCGTCGTGCACCTCGTCGTCGTCCACCACGATCGCGCCCATCAGCACGTCGCTGTGGCCGGCGATGTACTTCGTCGCCGAGTGCACGACGATGTCCGCGCCGTCGGCCAGCGGCTTCTGCAGCAGGGGAGTGGCGAAGGTGTTGTCGACCACGACGCGGATGCCGAGCTCGTGGGCGGCCGCGGCCAGCGCCGTGACGTCGCAGACCTCGAGCGCCGGGTTCGTCGGCGACTCCAGCCACAGGAAGGCGCAGTCCTCGTCGTCCTGCATCGCCTGCACGACCGCTGCGGTGTCGGTGATGTCGACCAGGTTGGCGCGCAACCGGCCGCGGGACTCCGCGTCGGCGAGGGCGGCGATGGTGCCGTTGTAGGCGTGCCGGGGCGCGATCACGCTGCTGCCCTGCCCGACCAGGTCCAGCAACGTGGTGACGGCTGCCATGCCGGAGGCGAAGGCCAGCGCACGACCGCCCTCGAGGGCGCCGAGCGCCTCCTCGAACGCGCTCCACGTCGGGTTCCCGAAGCGCGCGTACTCCAGCTCGCCCGTCGCGACATAGGTCGACGTCATCGTGATCGGCACGTTGAGCGGCTGGTCGGGCTCGTGCGGCGGACGACCGGCGGTCACGGCGACGGTGGCGGGGCGCAGCGTGGAGGGGGACATGCCCCAAAGGTAGGGTCATCCGCGATGAACGCACCCACTGGCCGCCGTGTCCGCGTCGCCGTCGTCTTCGGCGGCCGCTCCAGCGAGCACGCCATCTCCTGCGTCACCGCGGGCAGCGTGCTGCAGGCGATCGACCGTGACAAGTACGACGTGATCCCGATCGGCATCGCCACCGACGGCCGCTGGGTGCTGGAGGCCGACGACCCCTCCCGGCACCGGATCACCGGCCCCGGGCAGCTGCCCTCGGTCGACGGTGACCGGGCCGCCGTGTCGCTGTCGCGCACGACCGCCGGCGCGGAGCTGGTCGTCAGCGAGGCGTCCGCGCCGCCGCGGGCGCTCGGGGAGGTCGACGTGGTCTTCCCGCTGCTGCACGGCCCCTGGGGTGAGGACGGCACCATCCAGGGCCTGCTCGAGATGAGCGACGTGCGCTACGTCGGCTCCGGCGTGCTCGCCTCGGCGCTGTGCATGGACAAGGCGTTCATGAAGGTCGCGCTGCAGGCGGCCGGCCTGCCGGTCATGCCCGGCACCACGACCACCGCGCGGGAGTGGGCCGACCAGCAGGTCGCGGTCCAGGCGCGCTGCGAGGAGCTCGGCTACCCGCTGTTCGTCAAGCCCGCCCGCGGCGGCTCCAGCATCGGCATCGCCAAGGTGCACGCCCGCGAGGAGCTCGCGGACGCGGTCGAGGGCGCGCTCCAGCACGACCCGAAGGTGATCATCGAGGTCTCCGCCGAGGGCGCCCGCGAGATCGAGTGCGGCGTCCTGGAGGACCTCGACGGGTCCGTCGAGGTCAGCGTCCCCGCAGAGATCCGGATCACCGGCGACCACGAGTTCTACGACTTCGAGGCCAAGTACCTCCCCGAGGAGGCCACCCAGCTCGACGTGCCGGCCGTCCTCGACGAGGACACCCGGCTGCGGATGCAGGACCTCGCGGCGCAGGCGTTCCGCGTCGCCGGCTGCGAGGGCCTGGCCCGCGTCGACTTCTTCCTCATGCCCGACGGCTCGCTCGTGGTCAACGAGCTCAACACCATGCCCGGGTTCACGCCGCTGTCGATGTTCCCGCAGATGTGGGCCGCGACGGGCGTGCCCTACGGCGAGCTCGTCGACCGCCTGCTGACGCTGGCGCTCAACCGGGGCACCGGCCTTCGCTGACGCCGTGCCGGAGCTCGCGCCGAGAGGCTAGTCGCAGGCCTCGACGAGCGTGAGGTGCTCCTCGACCAGCGGCGCCAGCGCGGACATCACGGCCGCGCCCCCGCTGGGCCGGTAGTCCGCCGGCACCACGACCTCGACCCGCGGCCGGTAGCCGGCCGCGGTGATGGTGAGGTCGAGCCCCTGGTCGTCGTACTGCTCGACGGGGATGAACCAGCCGACGCCGTTGGCCAGCTCGCACGAGGAGGCGAGGTCGAAGTCCTCCGGCTCCGCCACGCCGCACCGTACGACGACCGCCGGGTCGCCGAACGCCGCGGCGGGTGCGTCCGCGGGGTCGATCTCCACCCGCTCCTGCTCGGCCAGGGTGTCCGGCAGGTCCGCGGTGAACGCGTCACAGGTGGCGCGGTCGGCGTCGGTCATCGACGGGACGTCGACCTCCACGGGACCGCCGCACGCGGCGAGCGCGGGGGAGAGCGCCAGCAGCGACAGGAGCGCCGCCGCAGGGCGTGGCACGGTCAGATGTGGACGACCGGGCAGGTCAGGGTGCGGGTGATGCCCTCGAGGTTCTGCACCTTCGAGACGACCAGCTTGCCGAGCTCGTCGACGTTGCGGGCCTCGGCGCGGACGATCACGTCGTAGGGGCCGGTGACATCCTCGGCCAGGGTGACGCCCTTGATGTTGCCGACCTCGCGCGCGACCTCCGCAGCCTTGCCGACGTCGGTCTGGATGAGGATGTAGGCCTGAACCACCATGGGTCACGCCCCCTTCGTTGGATGGTCGGGTGGGAACGCCTCAACCTACCGCGATCCGGCGCGACACCGACAACCAGCGAGGGCAACCAGCGAGGGCAACCAGCGAGTGCGGTGCAGCCCGGCCGCCACCGTCTGGTGGGATGGGGACATGACTTCGGGCACCGACCGCGACGCGACCCTCGCCGAGCTCGGCGAGTTCGGCCTCATCGGACGGATCGGCGAGCTCGTCGCCGCGACGGCGCCCGGCGAGGACGTGCTGGTCGGCCCCGGCGACGACGCGGCGGTGATGCGGGTGCGCAAGGGCCACGTCGTCGTCTCCACCGACGTGATGGTCGAAGGCCGCCACTTCCGGCGCGACTGGGCCGAGGCTGCCGACGTGGGCGCCCGCGCCGCCGCGCAGAACCTCTCGGACATCAACGCGATGGGCGGGCGCGCGCAGTGGATGACGGTCGCCCTCGCCGGACCGGCGGACCTCCCGGCCGGCTGGGCCCTCGACTTCACCCGCGGCTTCGCCGAGGAGTGCGCCAAGGTCGGCGCCGGACTCGTCGGCGGCGACGTCAGCCGCGCGGACCAGGTCGTCGTCTCGGTCACCGCGATCGGGGCGTGCACCGTCTCGCCCGTCCTCCGGTCCGGTGCGGCCCCCGGCGACGTGCTCGCGATCTGCGGCCGCCAGGGCTGGGCGGCCGGCGGGCTCGCCGTCCTCGGGCGGGGCTTCCGCTCGCCCCGGGTGCTGGTCGAGGCCTACCGCCGCCCCGAGCCGCCCTACGACGCCGGCCAGGTCGCGGCGGAGGCGGGCGCGACGTCGATGATCGACATCTCCGACGGCCTGCTCGCCGAAGCGCTGCACCTCGCCGAGGACTCCGGCGTCTCCATCGACGTCACCACGGCCTCCTTCGAGGTCCCCGAGCCGCTCCTCGCGGTCGGGCAGGCCCTCGGTGCCGACCCGATGACGTTCATCCTCGGCGGCGGGGACGACCACTCCCTGCTCGCCACCTTCCCGGCCGGCACCGCGCTGCCCGAGGGCTGGGCCCGCATCGGATCGGTCGGACCGGCCCCGGTCGAGGGCGACCCGCGGGTCACGGTCGACGGGGCGTCGTACGACGGCCCGACCGGGTGGTCGCACTTCTGAGGGCTGCCCCGCCGCCGCACGGGTAACGGGCGGTCATGGACCACGCCCAGCTCGCGCTCGCCCTCCGGACGCTGTCCTTCGGCCCGCTGACCATCACCTACGACGAGCGCGTCCTCGAGCCGCGCACCTGGACGACGTTGCAGTCGTACTGGGCGCGCGAGCTCCTCGAGGACGTCCCCGACGGTCCCGTGCTCGAGCTGTGCAGCGGCGCCGGGCACATCGGGCTGCTCACGGTGCACGACACCGACCGCCGACTGGTGTGCGTCGACGTCGACCCCATCGCCTGCGGCTACGCCACGCTCAACGCCCGCGCGGCCGGCCTGGCCGACCAGGTCGAGGTACGCAACACCGCGATCAGCACGCTGCCGGGCCACGAGGTCTACCCGCTGATCATGGCGGACCCGCCGTGGGTGCGCAGCGAGCAGCTGGTCTGCTTCCCGGCCGACCCGGTCCTGGCGATCGACGGCGGCCCCGACGGGCTGGGGCTGGCGCGCGAGTGCGTGTGGACCATCGACCGGCACCTGCACCCCGAGGGGGCGGCGCTGCTGCAGCTGGGCTCCCTGGAGCAGGCCCGCACGGTGCGCGACCAGCTGCCCGCGACCCTGCGCGCGACCGACGCCCGGGCCGAGCCGGGGCGCGGGCTGGTCCTGCTGCTGCAGCGCTGAGGAACGCTGGAAAAAGCACTGACCCGTCGCCCCTGAGGGGCGACGGGTCAGCAGAAGACTGAGGTCAGCGCGAGACCTTGCCGGCCTTGATGCAGCCGGTGCACACGTTGAGCCGCTTCGGGGTGCCGTTGACGACGGCGCGCACCCGCTGGATGTTGGGGTCGAAGCGGCGCTTGGTGATCTTGCGCGACCACGGCCGGTTGTTGCCGAAGATCGGCTTCTTGTCGCAGATGTCGCACACGGCGGCCATGGGTAACTCCTGAGATCGCGTCAGCTTGCTTAAGTCGGTCGGCCCGCGCGCGGACGGCGCTTCAGGCAACCTGATGAGGATAGCCGAGGAAGGTCCGGCGACCGAAATCGACGGAGGCCGAGGCCCGACCACTATCGTGACCCCGGTGGAGGGAGTGACGACGACCGGGGTGCCCGGCGGGGGGCAGCAGGACCAGGGCGTCACCCTGGAGACCGTCGTCCGCTTCGTCGACATCGCCGTCGACGCGCTGGCCGAGGCCCGCGAGGAGATCGACGCGCTCAACATCTTCCCGGTGCCCGACGGGGACACCGGCACGAACATGTACCTCACCCTCGTCGCCGCCCGGGACGCCGTGCGGGAGGCGCAGGCCGCGCCCGACGCCGACCGGGCCGACGTGCTGCACGCGCTGGGCCGGGGCGCGCTCCTCGGCGCCCGCGGCAACTCCGGGGTGATCCTCAGCGAGATGATCGGTGCTTCCGCCCGCCGGATCGCCACCGCCGACGCCGAGGAGGCGTACGCCGCCGTGGTCGCCGACGCGCTGCGGATGGCCGCCGACGCCAGCTACGCCGCGGTGGGGGAGCCGGTCGAGGGCACGATGCTGACCGTGCTCCGGGCCGCGGCGGACGCCGCGCTCGAGTGTGCTGCCCGGCCCGGTGCGCGCACCGCCGACGTCTTCACCACCGCGGCCGCGGCCGCGCGCGAGGCGCTGGGCCACACCCCCGAGCAGCTCGAGGTGCTCGCCCAGGCCGGCGTCATCGACGCCGGCGGTCGCGGGCTCTCGGTGATCCTGGACGCGGCGGAGAACGTCCTGACCGGACGCCGGCCGATCCCGGTCACCGCCCCGCTCGGCAGCCACGTGATCCCGGTCCCGCAGGTTGCGACGGCCGGCGGCGACCTCTGCGAGGACGGCCCGGCGTACGAGGTCATGTACCTCCTCGACACGACGGGCACGGGAGGCACGAAAGGCACGGGGGACACCGGCGACACCGCGGCCCTGCTGCGCACCCGCCTCGGCCAGCTCGGCGACTCGGTCGTCGTCGTCGGCGGCGAGGGCCTGTGGAACGTCCACGTGCACACCGACGACGTCGGCGCGGCGATCGAGGCCGGGCTCGACCACGGCCGGCCGCACCGGATCCGGGTCACCCACTTCGCCGAGCAGGTCGCCCGCGCGGGCCAGGAGCACGGCCACGGCCACGGCCACGGGCACGGGCGCGACGACGACGCGCCCGCACCGGCGTCGCTCGCCGGGCGCCGGGTGGTCGCCGTCGCCGCCGGCCCCGGCCTCGCGTCGCTCTTCGAGGAGGCCGGCGCGGTCGTCGTCCAGGGTGGTCCGGGGCGCCGCCCGTCCACGGGCGAGCTGCTCGAGGCGATCACCGGTTGCGGGGCGCGCGAGGTCGTCGTGCTCCCGAACGACGAGCCGACCGTCCGCGCCGCCCACGCCGCCGCCAGCACGGCCGAGGCCGACCACGGCGCCCGCGGGATGCGGGTCTCGGTGATCCCGACCCACGCCCAGGTGCAGGGCCTGGCCGCGCTGGCCGTCCACGAGCCCGGCCGCGGCTTCGACCAGGACGTCACGGAGATGACCGCGACGGCCCGCCACGTGCGCCACGGCGCCGTCACGGTCGCCGCGAAGCAGGCGATGACCATGGCCGGCCCGTGCGAGCCCGGCGACGCGCTGGGTGTCATCGCAGGCGACTTCGCGGTGGTCGGCGACGACCTCGGCGCGGTCGCCCTCATCGTCCTCGACCGCCTGCTGGCCGCGGGCGGSGAGCTGGTCACGATCGTGGCTGGCGTCGACGGTGCCGGGCTGGCCGACCAGGCCGCGGCGTGGGTCGAGGAGCACCACCCCCATGTCGACGTCGTGGTGTACGACGGAGGCCAGCAGCGCTACCCGCTGCTGCTGTCCGTCGAATGACCCGAACCGCAGGAGACACCCACCCGTGGCGATCACGCTCGACTCCCCGCTGACCGCGGTCCTCGGTGCCGCGAAGCCCGCGCAGCGCAAGAGGTTCGCCGACGGGCTCGGCCTGCAGACGGTCGGCGACCTGCTGCACCACTTCCCGCGGCGCTACCTCGAGACCGGGTCGCTGACCCGGGTGTCCGACCTGCGCATCGGCCAGCTGCTGTGCGTGGTGGGCGAGATCGAGGACTGCGTGATCCGGTCCCACCAGGACCGTCGTACCGGCCGCACGGCCTTCCGCGTGGAGGCGATGCTGCGCACCGGCGGCCCGAGCCTGCGGATGACCTTCTTCGGCTCCAACCGCCGCACGGCCGAGTGGCACGCGTCGCGGGTCGCCGTGGGCAACCGCGGTGTGTTCCTGGGCAAGGCCGACCGCTTCCGCGACCAGTGGCAGCTCACGAACCCCCAGCTGAGCATCTTCGGCATGGGCGACGAGGGCGAGGACAGTGCCGTGCAGGAGGTGCTGGAGTTCGGCGAGCTCTACCCGATCTACCCGCTCACCAAGGGGCTGCAGACCTGGGACGTCGCCCGGGCGGTGAAGTTCGCCCGCTCCGTGGTCGAGGGCGTCGAGGAGGTGCTGCCCGCCCCCCTCCGTGACGAGTACGACGTCATCGACATCGAGACCGCCTACGAGTGGGTCCACCGCCCCGAGACCCGCGAGCAGGTCGCCCGGGCGCACCACCGGTTCCGCTTCGAGGAGGCCCTGGTCACCCAGCTCGTGCTCGGTCGGCGTCGCCGCGCCGTGCGGGCGCGGGGCGCGACGGCCCGCGACGGCGGCGACGGCGCCCTGCTGCTGCCGTTCGAGCTCACCGCCGGCCAGGCGGCCGTCGGCAAGGAGATCGAGCAGGACCTCGCCCAGCCGCACCCGATGAACCGGCTGCTCCAGGGCGAGGTCGGCTCCGGCAAGACGCTGGTCGCGCTGCGCGCGATGCTGCGCGTCGTCGACTCCGGCGGGCAGGCCGCGCTGCTCGCACCCACCGAGGTCCTCGCCCAGCAGCACCACCGCTCGATCGTCGGCATGCTCGGCGACCTCGCCGAGGGTGGCACGATCTTCGGCTCGGGGGAGGGGACCCGCGTCGAGCTGCTCACCGGCTCGATGGGCAAGACCCAGCGCACGGCCCCGCTGTCCCGGATCGCCAGCGGCGAGGCCGGGATCGTCATCGGCACCCACGCCCTGCTGGAGGACCAGGTCTCCTTCGCCGACCTCGGGCTGGTCGTCGTCGACGAGCAGCACCGCTTCGGCGTCGAGCAGCGCGCGGCCCTCACCGACAAGGCCGCCACGCCGCCGCACCTGCTGGTGATGACCGCGACCCCGATCCCGCGCACCGTCGCGATGACGGTCTTCGGCGACCTCGAGACCTCGACGCTGACCGAGCTGCCTGCCGGGCGCGCGCCCATCCAGAGCAACGTGGTCCCGCTCGCCGACCACCCCGGCTGGATCAGCCGGGTGTGGGAGCGGGTGCGCGAGGAGGTCGGCAAGGGGCACCAGGTCTACGTCGTGTGCCCCCGGATCTCCGGCGACGAGGCGGAGGCCGGCCAGGTCGACGCCGTCGACCGGCTCGCGGACGACGAGGGCGACACCGCCGGCACCGCGGTCCTGCCGCCCGGCAAGGCCGCCGCGGTCGAGGAGGTCGTCGAGCGCCTCGGCAGCGGACCGCTCGAGGGCCTGCGCATCGCCCGGCTCCACGGCCGGCTCCCGGCCGACGAGAAGGACGCGACCATGCGGGCCTTCGCGGCCGGCGAGGTCGACGTCCTCGTGTCCACCACCGTCATCGAGGTCGGCGTCGACGTCGCCAACGCCACCGCGATGGTGATCCTCGACGCCGACCGGTTCGGCGTCTCCCAGCTCCATCAGCTGCGCGGCCGCGTCGGCCGTGGCGGCCTGCCCGGCCTGTGCCTGCTCGTCACGCACACCGACGCCGAGTCGCCGGCCCGCGAGCGGCTGGAGGCCGTCGCCAGCACCACCSACGGCTTCGCGCTCAGTCGCGTCGACCTCGAGATGCGCCGTGAGGGCGACGTCCTCGGCGCCTCGCAGGCCGGTCGCCGCTCCAGCCTGGAGAACCTCCGCGTGCTGCGCGACGAGGACACCATCGTCGAGGCGCGCGCGGCCGCCGAGGGCCTGCTCGACGCGAGCCCCGACCTGGCCCAGGCGCCCGGCCTCGCCGCCGCCGTCACCGAGCTCGAGCGGTCCCAGCTGGCCGGCTTCGTGGACAAGTCCTGAGGAGGCCCGGGTGACCCGGATCATCGCCGGGGTCGCAGGCGGGCGCCGCCTGCAGACCCCGAAGGGCGAGCAGACCCGCCCGACCAGCGACCGCGTGCGCGAGGCGCTGTTCTCCGCCGTCGAGGCGTGGGCGGGCTCCCTGCACGACCTGCGCTTCCTCGACCTGTACGCCGGCTCCGGCGCCATCGGGCTCGAGGCGTGGTCGCGCGGCGTGGCGGCCGTGACCCTGGTCGAGGCGGACCGGCGCACGGCCGACCTGGTCCGCGCCAACGCCCGCAGCGTCGGCTGCGACGTCGCCGAGGTCGTGGCCAGGTCGGTGGCGAGCGTGCTCGCCGAGCCCGCCCGGTCGCCGTACGACATCGTCTTCGCGGACCCGCCGTACCCGCTCGCCGACGACGCCGTCGCGGCGGACCTCGCTGCCCTCGTCGCGCACGGCTGGCTCGCCGACGGCGCCCTGGTCGTCGTCGAGCGCTCGCGGCGCAGCCCGGAGCCGGCCTGGCCCGACGGCCTCGAGCCGCTGCCCGGCAAGCGGCGGCTGAAGAAGTACGGCGAGACCCACCTGTGGCTGGCCGAGGCGGCCGGGGAGAGCGTCGACACGGCGACCGATAGCCTCGCCCCATGACGCGCGCGGTGTGCCCCGGCTCCTTCGACCCGGTGACCAACGGCCACGTCGACATCTTCCGGCGGGCCTCGGCGCTCTTCGACGAGCTGGTCGTGGCCACCGGGACCAACATCTCGAAGTCGCGGCTCTTCGACCCCGAGGAGCGGCTGGAGATGCTGCGCGAGGCGTGCGCCGACCTGCCGAACGTCACGGTGATGGGCTTCACCGGCCTGATCGTCGACTTCTGCAGGGAGATCGGTGCCCAGGCCATCGTCAAGGGCCTGCGCGGCGGCAACGACTACGAGTACGAGCTGCCGATGGCGCAGATGAACGCCCACCTGACCGGCGTCGAGACCGTCTTCGTCCCCACGACGGCCAGCCTCGGCTACGTGTCGTCCAGCCTGGTCAAGGAGGTCGCCTCCCTCGGCGGTGACATCTCCGGCCTGGTCCCGCCCACCGTGCACGCCCGCCTGACGGCGCGGCTGGCCGCCAGGACGGGGGAGTGACCCGGTGAGTGATTTGGAACCGTCACAGGCGCGCCACTACGATTGCTCCGATCTGTTGTGCCCGGACCTGGAAGTGATCCCCTGAACGGCCTGGACCCGAGAGCGCCGCTCGTGCTCGATACTCGCGAGCTCGGACGCCGCCCGGGGTCCCAGCGTCAGGTGTCGCGGACAGTGCCGGCCCCGGCAGATCTGGGCATCGAAGTCCTCTCCGTCCCCGAGGGCGCGCCGGTCGAGCTCGACCTGCGCCTGGAGGCGGTCATGGAAGGCGTGCTCGTCACCGGTTCGGCCTCGGCCGCGCTGGAGGGTGAGTGCGTGCGGTGCCTGGAACCGATCCGAGAAGACCTCGAGGTGACGTTCCAGGAGCTGTTCGTCTACGACGACATCCGTGACGCCGAGGGAGCCGAGGAGGACGACGAGGTCAGCATGCTGCAGGACGACCTGGTCGACCTGGAGCCGCTGCTGCGGGACGCGGTGGTGCTCGCACTGCCGTTCCAGCCCTTGTGCCAGGACGACTGTCCCGGGTTGTGCACCGAGTGCGGTGTGCGGCTCGCGGACGACCCGGACCACACGCACGAGGCTGCGATCGACCCGCGGTGGGCGAAGCTGGCCGAGCTCGACCAAGACCCCACGGACTGACGAAGCGCTCGTCCCGAGCGCTCCCCGAACCAAGGAGAAGACAGTGGCTGTTCCGAAGCGGAAGATGTCGCGCAGCAACACGCGTCACCGTCGCTCGCAGTGGAAGGCTGTCGCCCCGTCGCTGGTGACCTGCGCCAACCCGGCCTGCGGCGCCAAGCACCTGCCGCACCGTGCCTGCGGCACCTGCGGCCAGTACGGCGCGCGCGCCGACCGCCGCCAGGTCCTCTGACCCGGCACCACCTCACGTCAGGGTCGGAAGCATCACCGCCTACGACGAGCTGCGCCGAGCGCTCGGGGACCCCACGCTGGACCCCGAGCTGCTCGAGCGCGCCCTGACGCACCGCTCCTACGCCTACGAGAACGGTGGTCTTCCGACCAACGAGAGGCTGGAGTTCCTCGGTGACTCGGTGCTCGGCGTCGTCGTCACCGAGACCCTCTACCTGAGCCACCCGGACCTCTCCGAGGGCCGGCTGGCCAAGCTGCGCGCGGCCGTCGTCAACGCCCGCGCCCTCGCCGGCGTCGCCCGCCAGATCGGTCTCGGCGCCCACATCAAGCTGGGCCGCGGCGAGGAGGCCACCGGCGGCCGGGACAAGGCGTCGATCCTGTCCGACACGGTCGAGGCCGTGATCGGCGCGATCCACCTCAGCGGCGGCATCGAGGTCTCCGCGGCCGTCGTGCACCGCCTCTTCGACCCGCTGATCGAGGCCGCCTCGGCGCTCGGCGCCGGTCTCGACTGGAAGACCTCCCTGCAGGAGCTCTCCGCCGACCAGGGCCTGGGTGTCCCGGAGTACGTCATCGAGGACGACGGCCCCGACCACATGAAGACCTTCACCGCCCAGGTGCGCGTCGGCGACAAGCTCTACGGCAACGGCCACGGCCGGTCGAAGAAGGAGGCCGAGCAGGGCGCCGCCGAGACGGCGTACGGCGAGATCGCCGCCTCCCTGGGCCTCGACTCCGACGGCAAGCCGCTGTCCGCCGGCAGCTGACCCCGGAGCCGCGTTGCCCGAGCTCCCCGAGGCCGAGGTCGTCCGCGCCGGCCTCGAGCGCCACGTCACCGGCGCCACGATCACCCTCGTCGAGGTCCTCCACGACCGCCCGGTGCGTCGGCACCCCAGCGGCGCCTCCGGCTTCGCCGCCGCGCTGACCGGCCGCCGCATCGAGGGCGCCCGCCGCCGCGGCAAGTACCTCTGGCTGCCGCTCGACAACGGCGACGCCATCCTCGGGCACCTCGGCATGAGCGGCCAGCTGCTCGTGCAGCCGGTCGACGCCCCGCCCGAGCGGCACCTGCGGGTGCGCCTCGCCCTCGCCGGCACCGAGCACGGTCGCGAGCTGCGCTTCGTCGACCAGCGGATGTTCGGCGGCCTGTCGGTGTCGGTCGGCGGCGCGGACCTGCCGCCCGAGATCGCCCACATCGCCCGCGACCCGCTCGACCCGGAGTTCGACGACGCCGCCTTCGTCGCCCGGCTGCGCAAGCGGAGCTCGGCCGTGAAGCGCCTGCTGCTCGACCAGACCCTCGTCTCGGGCGTCGGCAACATCTACGCCGACGAGGCGCTGTGGCGCACCGGACTGCACGGGGAGCGGCCGGGCGACCGGCTGACCCGGGCGCAGGCCCTCGCGCTGCTCGGCCACGCCCGCGACGTGATGAACGAGGCGCTCGCCCAGGGCGGGACGTCCTTCGACGCGCTCTACGTCAACGTCAACGGCGAGTCCGGCTACTTCGACCGCTCGCTGCACGCCTACGGCCGCGAGGACGAGCCCTGCGACCGGTGCGGGACGGCCATCCGGCGGGTGCCGTTCATGAACCGCTCGTCGTACTTCTGCCCGCGCTGCCAGCCGGTCCCGCGCCGGCGCCGGAGCACCTCCTGAACACCTGTCCGGACGCCCCTCCAGCAGTTTGACCCAGAGCCGCTGAGGTGGGACTCTTGGAGACGGCCCCCAACGGGCTGCCCCCTCTCGAACCGGAAGGCTCAACTTCATGGCCAAGGCGCTGATCGGTCACCTGAACAGCGACCTCCGCGACCCCCGTCTCGCCGTCGAGAACGCTCGTCTGCGCAACCGGGTCGCTGAGCTGGAGTCCCTCGTCCTCCGCCTGTCGGAGGAGAACGACAAGCTGATGTCGGCCCGTGCTGCCGAGATCCTGACGGGCGACGCCTCGGAGATGCAGCCCGCCTGAGTCGTCGACTCCTGTGACGGCGACGCCGTCGCACCAGGTGAACCACACCACGAACCACCCCCGCTGAGCGCGCGACGGGTGGTTCGTCCGTCCTCGGGGGAGTGCCTCTCGTGAGCCGCGTGCTCGACGCCGTGGCGCCGCCGCGCCTCGGTCCAGACTTCCGCCGGCTGCTCGCCTCGACCTGGGTGAGCAACCTCGGCGACGGCATCGCCCTCGCCGCCGGCCCCCTGCTGGTCGCGTCCCAGACCCGGTCGCCGGGCCTGGTGTCGATGGCGATGCTGCTCACCGGTCTGCCGTGGCTGCTGTTCGGCCTGCTCGCCGGGGCGATCGCCGACCGCGTCGACCGCAAGCAGATGGTCGTGGTGGCGAACTCGCTGCGCCTGGTCGTCCTCGGCCTGCTGGTCGCCTCCGTGGTCACCGGCGTCGTCGACATCGCGGTGGTGCTGGTCGCGATGTTCCTGCTCGGCACGGCGGAGGTGTTCGCCGACACCGCCTACCGCACGTTCTTGCCGATGCTGGTCGACAAGCGGGACCTCGGCATCGCCAACGCCCGCCTGCAGGCGGGGTTCATCACCCTCAACCAGCTCGCCGGTGCGCCCGTGGGTGCGGCGCTCTTCGCGGTCGGCGCCGCCGTCCCGTTCGGCGCCCAGGCGGTGTGCGGGCTGCTGGCGGTCGTCCTGGTCACCCGGATCTCCCTGCCGCCCGGTCCGGTGCGCGGCAAGGTCGACACCCACGTGCTGCGCGACATCGGCGACGGGATCCGCTGGCTGCTGCACCACCCGCCGGTGCGCACCCTCGCGCTGGTCATCGTCACCTTCAACATCACCTGGGCGGCCGCCTGGTCGATCCTCGTCCTCTACTCCCTCGACGTGCTCCACATGGGCCCGGTCGGCTACGGCCTGCTGACCTCGGCCGCCGCGGCCGGAGGGCTGGTCGGCACCTTCGCCTTCGGCTGGCTCGAGCGCCACGTCCCGCTCGCCGCGCTGATGCGGGCCTGCCTGACCCTGGAGGTCCTGATGCACCTGGGCTTCGCGGTCACCCGGGTGGCATGGGTCGCGGTGCTGATCATGGCCGGCTTCGGCGTCTACGCCTTCGTGTGGGGCACCCTGTCGCAGGCGGTGCGACAGCGCGCGGTGCCTGCCGAGCTCCAGGGCCGGGTGGGGTCGGTCTACAGCATCGCCATCTTCGGCGGGGTCGTCGTCGGCAGCGCCCTCGGTGGCCAGGTCGCCCAGCACGGGGGAGTGGTCGCACCGTTCTGGTTCGCCTTCGTCGGCTCCGGCCTCACCCTGCTGCTCGTGTGGCGCCAGCTCGGGCACATCGCCCACCTCGACGACGACACACGGATGCACGCTCCGGGCCCGGACGCGGGGTAGCCTGAGACGGCCGAGCTTCCCCCGCGACGGACGCCCCCTGTGGACCTGACAGGATCGCCCCGTTGCGTCCGGTCCCGACGGAACCGAGCAAGGAGCCTGCGTGTATCTGAAGAGCCTGACCCTCAAGGGGTTCAAGTCCTTCGCGTCCGCGACCACCCTCCAGCTCGAGCCCGGGATCACCTGCATCGTCGGGCCCAACGGATCGGGCAAGTCCAACGTCGTCGACGCGCTCGCCTGGGTTATGGGCGAGGCCAGCGCCAAGAGCCTGCGCGGCGGCAAGATGGACGACGTCATCTTCGCCGGCACCTCGGGCCGTCCGCCGCTCGGCCGCGCCGAGGTGGTGCTGACGATCGACAACTCCGACGGCGCCCTGCCGATCGAGTACTCCGAGGTCACGATCAGCCGGACCATGTTCCGCACCGGCGGGTCGGAGTACGCCATCAACGGCACTCCCTGCCGCCTGCTCGACGTCCAGGAGCTGCTCAGCGACTCCGGCATCGGCCGCGAGATGCACGTCATCGTCGGCCAGGGCCAGCTGGACACGATCCTGCACGCGACGCCGGAGGACCGGCGCGGGTTCATCGAGGAGGCCGCCGGCGTCCTCAAGCACCGCAAGCGCAAGGAGAAGGCGCTGCGGAAGCTGGACTCGACCGAGGGCAACCTCAACCGGCTCAACGACCTGCTGAGCGAGATCCGCCGCCAGCTCAAGCCGCTCGGCCGGCAGGCCGAGGTCGCCCGCCGTGCCGCCACCGTCCAGGCCGACGTCCGCGACGCCCGGGCCCGCCTGCTCGCCGACGACCTGGTCACCGCCCGCACCGCGCTGGAGCAGGAGCTCGCCGACGAGAGCGTGCTCCTCACGCGTCGCGCCGAGGTCGAGGCCTCGATCGCGACCGCCCGCGAGCAGGAGGCCCGTCTCGAGGCCGCACTGCGCGAGGACCTGCCCGCGCTGTCCGCGGCTCAGGAGACGCTGTCGTCGCTCAACGCGCTGCGCGAGCGCTTCCGCGGCACCCAGGGCCTGGCCGCCGAGCGGGTCCGCAACGCCGCCGGCGTCGCCGACGCCGAGGTGTCGCAGGGCCGCGACCCCGACGAGCTCGAGGCCGAGGCGGAGCGGGTCGCCGCCCAGGAGGCGGAGATCGCCGCCCTGGTCGCCGAGCAGCAGACCGCCCTGGAGGACGCCGTCCAGCACCGCCGCGACGCCGAGGACGCCGCCGCCACCGAGGAGCGCCGCGTCGCCGCGCTGCTGCGCGCGGCTGCCGACCGTCGCGAGGGCCTCGCCCGCCTGCACGGCCAGGTCAACACGCTCCGCTCCCGGGCCACCTCGGCCGAGGAGGAGATGGGCCGCCTCGAGGCCGCGCGCAAGGACGCCCTCGCCCGCGCCGAGAAGGCGCAGCGCGACTTCACCGCCCTGGAGACCCGGGTCGCCGGCCTCGACGCCGGCGAGGAGGGCCTGGACGCCGAGCACGAGGCGGCCGTCGCCGCCCTCGACGACCTCGACGAGCGGCTCGCCAAGGTCCGTGAGGAGGCCCAGCAGGCCGACCGCGACAAGGCCGGCCTGAGCGCGCGCAAGGAGGCCCTCGAGCTGGGCCTCAACCGCAAGGACGGCGCCGGTGCCCTCCTCGCGGCCACCGACACCGTCTCCGGCCTGCTCGGCTCCGTGGCCGCCCTGGTCACCGTCCGCTCCGGCTACGAGGGCGCGGTCGCCGCCGCCCTCGGCGCCGCCGCGGACGCGGTCGCGGTCACCGACGCCGACGCAGCCGTGTCCGCCATCGACCACCTCAAGACCGACGACCTGGGCCGGGCCGGGCTCCTGCTCGGCGGGGGAGCGACCGAGGACGTCGCCGCCTGGCCCGCGCTGCCGCCCGGCACGACGTACGCCAGCCAGGTCGTCGAGTGCCCCGCCCAGGTGCGCCCCGCCCTGGACCGCCTGCTGCGCAAGGTCGCCGTCGTCGACGACCTGCCCGCCGCGCGGGCCCTCGTCGCCGACCTGCCCGACGTCGTCGCGGTCACCCGCGACGGCGACCTGCTCGGCGCCCACTTCGCCTCCGGCGGCTCCCAGTCCACCCAGAGCCTGATCGAGGTGCAGGCCGCCGTCGACGAGGCCGCGGAGGCGCTCGCGGAGGCCGTCGCCGCCTCGGAGCGCCTCGCCTTCGACCTCTCCCGGCTGGAGGCGGAGCGCGCCGAGGCGCAGCAGCGCGTCGACGTCGCCCTCGCGAAGCTCCACGAGTCCGACGCCACCCTCGCCGCCGTGGCCGAGGAGCTGGGCCAGCACGGTTCGCTCGCCCGCGCCGCGCGTGCCGAGGCCGAGCGCCTCACCGAGGCGATCAGCCAGGCCGAGAACGCCCGCGAGCAGGCGCTGGTCGGCCTCGCCGAGCTCGAGCAGCGCCTGGCCGCCGCCGAGGAGGACGGCGGCGAGGAGGAGCCGGACACGACCGAGCAGGAGCGCCTCGTCGAGGCCACCCGCGCCGCCCGGCAGGCCGAGATGGAGGCGCGCCTGGCGTTGCGCACCTCCGAGGAGCGCGCCCGGGCCCTGCACGGCCGGGTCGACCAGATGCGGAAGGCCGCCGAGGCCGAGCGCGTCGCCCGGGCCCGCGCCGCCGAGCGGCGCGCCCGCCTGCTCGCCGAGGGCCGGGCCGGCGAGGCGGTCGCCAGCGCCGCCACCTACGTGCTCGCCCGGCTCGAGGCCTCCGTGGCACTCGCGGCCGAGCGTCGCCAGGCCGTCGAGGACTCCCGCCGCGGCCGCGAGCAGGAGCTGATGGGCGTGCGGCAGGCCCTGCGCGACCTCGGCAAGGAGCTCGAGGAGCTGGTCAGCTCGGTCCACCGCGACGAGATGGCCCGCGCCCAGCAGCGGATGAAGATCGAGCAGATCGAGACCAAGGCGCTCGAGGAGCTGGGCCTCGAGCCCGAGGCCCTCGTCGCGGACTACGGCCCGGACCAGCCGGTGCCCGTCCTCGAGCCCCCGGCAGCGGAGGGTGAGGGCGACGGTGAGGGCGACGGTGGCGAGGCGGAGCCGCGCACGGTGCCGTTCGTCCGCGAGGAGCAGGTCAAGCGGCTGCGCACCGCCGAGAAGGCGCTGAGCATGCTCGGCAAGGTCAACCCGCTGGCGCTGGAGGAGTTCTCGGCGATGGAGGAGCGCCACCAGTTCCTCTCCGAGCAGCTCGAGGACCTGCGCCAGACCCGCAAGGACCTCCTCGACATCGTCAAGGACGTCGACGCCCGCGTGGAGCAGGTCTTCACCGAGGCCTACGCCGACGTCACCAGGGCCTTCGACGAGACCTTCGCCCGCCTCTTCCCGGGTGGCGAGGGCCGGCTGGTGCTCACCGACCCCTCCGACATGCTCACCACCGGCGTCGAGGTCGAGGCCCGCCCGCCGGGCAAGAAGGTCAAGCGGCTCTCCCTGCTCTCCGGCGGCGAGCGCTCGCTGGTCGCGGTCGCGTTCCTGGTCGCGCTGTTCAAGGCCCGTCCCTCGCCGTTCTACATCCTCGACGAGGTCGAAGCGGCCCTCGACGACACCAACCTGGGGCGCCTGCTGGAGATCTACGAGGAGCTGCGCGAGAACTCCCAGCTGCTCGTGATCACCCACCAGAAGCGCACGATGGAGGTCGGCGACGCGCTCTACGGCGTCACCATGCGCGGCGACGGCGTGTCGGCCGTGATCAGCCAGCGGCTGCGGGACACCGAGCCGGCATGAGCGAGCCCGACCGCAGCCGGCCCACCCGGTCGTCGTACCGCGCCTGGCGCACGGCGACCACCCGGTGGTCCGACGACGACGTCTACGGCCACCTCAACAACGCCCGCTACTTCGACCTCATCGACACCGCGGTCAACGTGCACCTGCACGAGGCGACCGGCACCGACATCCGCACGTTGCCCGCCATCGGCGTCGTCGCCGAGGTGTCCTGCCGCTACTTCGCGGAGATGGGCTACCCCCGCCCGATCGAGATGGGCCTCGCCGTCGAGCGGCTCGGCCGGTCCTCGGTCGTCTACCGCGTCGGCCTCTTCCAGGGCGAGGGCGACGTCGCCTGCGCCGAGGGCCGCTTCGTGCACGTCTACGTCGACAACACCGACCCGTCCCGCCCGGTCACCCCGGTCCCGGACGTGGTCCGCGAGGCCGTCGCCCCGCTCGTCGTGTGACCTCTGCCGCACGCCGGGCGCGTGCGCTGGCGCCGATGCGGCCCCGGTTGGGGCAGCGAGGCAGGATGGGGGACGACCGACCGACACGCCCCGATCCCTCTCGGAGGACCTGAGTGCTCTTCGTCCTGCTGGCCGTCCTGTTCAGCCTGGTCGTCTCCGCCGCCGTGGTGCTCTACGTGGCCTACCCGCACCGCGGGGAGCAGGTCCCGGGTGTCCCGTGGCTCGGCGACGCGATGGCCAGGGCCGCCGGTGCCGCACCGGTCATCGACGACGAGGAGCGTGACCTGCTGCGCATGCAGTAGGGAACCGGCCCGCGCGATTCCGGGCTGCCCGGGGCGGGCTGGTTGGATGGCCCCATGGAGTGGATCTACCTGGTCATCGGCATCGCCGTCGTCGGCGTGCTCGCGATCGCCGGCCTCGTCACCACGCGGGCGCGCCGCCCGCGCCGCCTGCCGCAGGAACCGCCCACCGAGGCGATCACCCCGACCCCCACGGTCGAGGCGCCGACCGCCCCGCCGACCGTCGAGGTCGAGCCGGAGGCACCGGCCGAGCCCGTCGTCGAGCCCGGGGCACCTGCCCTCGAGAAGCCGGAGAAGCCGGCCTCGCGCCTGGTCCGGCTGCGCCAGCGGCTCGCCGGCTCCAACGCGCTCGGCCGCGGCCTGCTCGGCCTGCTGAGCCGCGAGAAGCTGGACGAGGACACCTGGGAGGCCATCGAGGACCTCCTCATCGGCGCCGACATCGGCGTCGCCCCGACCCAGGAGCTGGTCGAGAAGCTCCGCACCCGGCTGCGCGTCGAGGGTGGCCAGGCGCCCGACGTCCGCACCGTGCTCCGTGAGGAGCTGATCGAGCTCGTCGACCCGAGCCTCGACCGGAGCCTCAACGTCAGCGGTGAGGGGGAGACCCCCGGCGTCGTCCTCGTCGTCGGCGTCAACGGCACCGGCAAGACCACGACCGTCGGCAAGATCGCCCGGATCCTCGTCGCCGACGAGCGCTCCGCGCTGCTCGCCGCCGCCGACACCTTCCGCGCCGCCGCGGCCGACCAGCTCTCCACCTGGGGCGAGCGGGTCGGCGTCGAGGTCGTGCGCGGGCCCGAGGGCGGCGACCCCGCCTCCGTCGCCTTCGACGCGGTCAAGCAGGGCGTCGAGCGCGGCGTCGACACCGTGGTCGTCGACACCGCCGGCCGCCTGCAGAACAAGCAGGGCCTGATGGACGAGCTCGGCAAGGTCAAGCGGGTCATCGAGAAGCAGGCCCCGGTCACCGAGGTGCTGCTCGTCCTCGACGCCACCACCGGCCAGAACGGCCTGATCCAGGCCAAGGTCTTCTCCGAGGTCGTCGACGTCACCGGCATCGCGCTCACCAAGCTCGACGGCTCCGCCAAGGGCGGCATCGTGGTCGCCGTGCAGCGCCAGCTCGGCGTCCCGGTCAAGCTCGTCGGCCTGGGCGAGGGCCCGGACGACCTGGCGCCCTTCGACCCGGCCGCCTTCGTCGACGCGCTGCTCGGCTGACGGACCCCGCCCCGCGGGGCCGTCATCGGCACGTAACGGTTGTGGGGAACTCGTTACACGGCTGAAACACGCCTCCTGCGGATCCGAAACCAAGCCCGAGCAACGTTCGGGTCATGAAGCTCGTCACGGCAGTCATCAAGCCCCACAAGTGGGAGGACGTCCGCGAGGCGCTCGAGGCCTTCGGTGTCACCGGCATGACGGTGAGCGAGGTCAGCGGGTACGGGCGGCAGAAGGGCCACACCGAGGTCTACCGCGGTGCGGAGTACGACATCGCCCTGGTGCCGAAGATCCGCATCGAGATCGTCGTCGACGACGTGGACACCGAGGACGTCGTCGGCATCATCACCAAGACGGCCCACACCGGGCGGATCGGCGACGGGAAGGTCTGGGTCAGCCCGATCGACACCGTCGTCCGGGTCCGCACCGGTGACAAGGACGCCGCGGCCCTCTGAGGCCGCGCGTCGCCCCGGATCCGGTCCCCGGACTGGCACCCTGCACCCATGAAGCTGATCAGCGCGGTCGTGAAGCCGCACAAGTGGGAGGACGTCCGGCAGGCGCTCGAGGCGGTCGGTGTCAACGGCATGACCGTCAGCGAGGTCAGCGGGTACGGACGGCAGAAGGGCCACACCGAGATCTACCGGGGTGCGGAGTACGACATCGCGATGGTGCCGAAGGTGCGCATAGAGATCGTCGCCGACGACGAGGACGTGGAGCAGGTCGTGGACACCATCACGCGCGCGGCGCAGACCGGCAAGGTCGGCGACGGGAAGATCTGGGTGACCCCGGTCGAGACCGTCGTTCGCGTGCGCACCGGCGACACCGGCTCCGCGGCGATCTGAGCCACCCCTCCGCCACGCCATGACCGCAGCCGACCGCGCCGCCCGCACCGCGGCCGCCGACGCGCTCTGCGCCAAGGCGTACGACGACGCGGGCGGCCCCGACACCGGCGCGGCCCTCGTGGCGGTCGGCGGCTACGGACGCGGCGACATGGCGCCCTTCTCCGACCTGGACCTGGTCCTGGTCTCCGACGAGGGCGTCGCTGAGGCGCACGGGATCGAGTGGGCCGAGCTCGCCGGGCGGGTCTGGTACCCGCTCTGGGACACCGGGGTGAAGCTCGACCACTCGGTGCGCCCGCTGCCCGAGATGCTCACCGCCGCCGAGGGGGACGTGCGCGTCGGGGCGGGCCTGCTCGACGTGCGCCACGTCGCCGGGGACTTCAACCTCACGCTGCGGCTGCGGACCACGATCCTCGCGCAGTGGCGGCGCCAGGCCCGCGAGCGCCTGCCGGAGCTGCGCGAGATGGTGCGCACCCGCCACCAGCGGGTCGGCGAGCTGGCCCACCTGTCGATGCCCGACCTCAAGGAGGCCGAGGGCGGGCTGCGCGACGCCACCGTGCTCAAGGGACTGACTGCGACGTGGCTCGTGGACGTCCCTGCCGCCGACCTGGAGCGCTGCCGCACCCAGCTGCTCGACGTCCGCGACGTGCTGCACGAGGCCGCCGGGCGCGCCACCGACCGCATCGCGCCGGAGCACTGGGAGGCGCTGGCGGCGGGCCTCGGGCTGTCCGACGAGGGCGCGGCGCAGCGCCACGTCCGCGAGCTCGGCCGCCGGGTGACCCACCTGTCCCGGCTGGCGTGGCGCCGTGCGGACGACGCCGTCCGGCGTGCCCCGGCGGCGAGGCCGCGCCGACCCGAGCTCGAGCGGGTCGCCCCCGGCGTCGCGCTCTCCAAGGGCGAGGTCGTCCTGGAGGCGAGCGCCCGACCCGCCGACGACCCGGTGCTCCTGCTGCGGGCCGCCGCGGAGGCGGCCGTGCGTGACGCCGTCCTGGCGCCCCCGACCGCCGCCCGCCTCGTGCGCGAGTGCGCGCCGCTGCCGGAGCCCTGGCCCGACGAGGCCCGGCAGCAGATGGTGCGCCTGCTCGCAGCCGGTCGCGGCCTGCTCGGGGTCTGGGAGACGCTCGAGGAGACCGGTGCGCTCGCCCGGATCCTGCCCGAGTGGGAGCGGATCCGGCTCCTGCCGCATGCCTCGGCGATCCACCGCTTCACCGTCGACCGCCACGTCGTCGAGACCTGTGTGGAGGCCTCGGCGCTGATCCGCGACGTCGCACGGCCCGACGTCCTCGTCGTCGCCGCCCTGCTGCACGACATCGGCAAGGGCGGCCTGACCGAGCACAGCGTCGCGGGGGAGCCGATCGCCCGCGCCATCGCCGAGCGGATGGGTTTCGCGCCCGACGAGGTCGACCTCATCGCCCAGCTGGTGCGCCGCCACCTGCTGCTCGCCGACCTCGCCACCACCCGCGACCCCGACGACCCGGCCACCATCGACGCCCTGACCGAGCACGTCCGCACCCCCGAGGCGCTGGCCCTGCTGACCGCGCTCACCGAGGCCGACGCCAAGGCGGCCTCGCCGAAGGCGTGGACCTCGTGGCGCGCCGGGCTGGTCCTCGACCTGTCCCGCCGCGCCCGCAGCTCCCTGGAGCGGGGGACCGTGCCGCCGGCCTTCCGGGTCGAGGAGATCGCGGTGCCGGAGGCCGCCCGCGCCGACGGCACGTCGATCGCGGTGGAGCCGGTCGAGGACGGCGCGCGGGTGACCGTCGTCGCCCCCGACCGGGTCGGCCTGCTCGCCGACGTCGCCGCGACCCTCGCCCTGCGCCGGGTCCCGGTCCGCGCCGCCCGGGTCTGGTCGCAGGGGGACCTCGGCGTGTCCGTGTGGGACGTCGCCGACGAGTACCTCGACGCCGGTGCCCTGCGGCACCAGCTGGACGCGATCACCGCACGCCGCGTCGACCCGGCCGCCCGGCTGGCCCCGCGCCCGGCCGCCGAGGGCGAGCTGGCACCCACGGTCGTCGTACGCCCGGAGGCGAGCGACCACGCGACCGTGGTGGAGGTCCGCGCCGCGGACCGGATCGGCGTGGTCTACCAGGTCAGCGCCGCCCTGGCCGCCCTCGACATGACCGTCCGTTCCGCCCACGTCTCCACCCTCGGCCCGCAGGCCGTCGACGTGTTCTACGTCCAGGAGGCGTCGGCGGGGGCGCTGTCGGACACCCGTGCCGCCGAGGCCGCCCACGGCGTGCGGGCCGCGATCACCGGCTCCTGAGGATCAGCAGCAGCGCGACTGCGGGGCGTGCTCCCGCTGGTCGGCGCGGTGCCGCTCCCAGTCACGGCGCGACATCGGCCGGCGCCCCTCGGCCGCGCAGCGCGCGACGTACTCGTCCCAGCGGCCCTCGCCGGTGAGCTCACGGACGTACCAGCGCAGGCCGCGCCACGCGCGCTGCAGCGGCATCACCTCGGGCTCCCGGTGAGCCGCGACTGCTCCCACTCGCGCACGGCCTCCTTCTCCTCCTTCGTGGCGAAGAAGTCGGACGGCGCGACGAGGTCGGACGACTGCGCCGGGACCTCGGTGGTCGGCAGACCGCCGGCGCGCAGCGCCTTGACCCAGACCACCACCGCGTTGGCCACCACGACGACGACGAGCACCGCGAACGTCAGCTGCAGGACGCCGTTGGTCGTGGAGTTCGTGATGACCTGGTCCATCTGTCCCGCGTCCTGGGCCGGGGCGAGCACCTCGCCGGCGTCGCGGGCGTCGCGGTAGCGGCCGGCCTGCGCGAAGTAGCCGATGGCCGGGTCGTCGGAGAACACCTTCTGCCAGCTGGCGGTCATCGTGACCACCAGGTCCCACACCAGCGGGACGAGCGGCACCCACACCCAGCGCGCCTTGCCGTGCTTGAGCATGAGGGTGACGCACAGGCACAGCGCGATCGCGGCGAGCAGCTGGTTGCTGATGCCGAACAGCGGGAAGAGCTGGTTGATCCCGCCGAGCGGGTCGGTCACGCCGACCCAGAGCATGTAGCCCCACGCGGCGACGACCACGGCGCTGGCGCTCCAGGCGGCCGGCCGCCACGACGTGTCACCGAAGCGGGGCCAGAAGTTGCCGATCGTGTCCTGCAGCATGAACCGGCCCACGCGGGTGCCGGCGTCGACGGCGGTGAGGATGAACAGCGCCTCGAACATGATCGCGAAGTGGTACCAGAACGCCGCGAGGCCGCCGCCGAACGCGTCGGTGAAGATCGACGAGATGCCGACCGCGAGGGTCGGGGCGCCACCGGTGCGGGAGATGAGGGTCGGCTCCTGGACCGCGGCGGCGGCCTGCACCAGCGCGTCCGGGGTGATCGAGAAGCCGAGCGTGCCGACGAACTCCGCGGCACTGCCGGGGTCGCCGCCGGTCGCGCCGGCGGGGCTGTTCATCGCGAAGTAGAGGCCCTGGTCGATGACGCACGCCGCGATCAGGGCGCTGATGGCGACGAAGGACTCCATCAGCATGCCGCCGTAGCCGATCATCCGGACCTGGGTCTCCTTGGCGATCATCTTCGGCGTCGTGCCGGAGGAGATCAGCGCGTGGAAGCCGGACAGGGCGCCGCAGGCGATGGTGATGAACACGAACGGGAACAGCTTCCCCGAGAACACCGGGCCGTCGCCGTCGAGGGCGAAGCTGGTGATGTCCTCGTTCTGCAGCACCGGGCGGGCCAGCAGCAGCCCGAAGGCCAGCAGCACGATCACGCCGACCTTCATGAACGTCGACAGGTAGTCGCGCGGGGTGAGCAGCATCCACACCGGCAGCACCGAGGCGATGAAGCCGTAGACGATCAGGCAGACGGTCAGCGTCTCGTGGGACAGGGTGAGCGCGTCGCCGAGGCCGGTGTCGTCGATCCACCCGCCGACGATGATCGCCAGCAGGAGCAGCGCGACGCCGATGGCGGTGGTCTCGCTGACCCGGCCCGGGCGCAGGTAGCGCAGGTAGAAGCCCATGAACAGCGCGATCGGGATGGTCAGCCCGATCGAGAACACGCCCCACGGCGACTCGGCCAGCGCGTTGACCACGACCAGGGCGAGCACCGCCAGGATGATGATCATGATGGCGAAGACCGCGACGAGGGCCGCGGTGCCGCCCACGACCCCGATCTCGTCGCGGACCATCTGGCCCAGCGACTTGCCGTCGCGGCGCATCGAGAAGAACAGGACCATCATGTCCTGCACCGCCCCGGCGAGGATCACCCCGACGATGATCCAGATCGTGCCGGGCAGGTAGCCCATCTGGGCGGCCAGCACCGGACCGACCAGTGGCCCGGCGCCCGCGATCGCCGCGAAGTGGTGCCCGAAGAGCACCCGGCGGTCGGTGACGTCGAAGTCCTGGCCGTTCTCGAGGCGCTCCGCCGGGGTCGCCCGGGTGTCGTCCGCCCCGAGCACCCGGTGGGTGATGAACCGGGCGTAGAACCGGTAGGCGATGGCGTACGACGCCAGCGCCGCGAACAGGATCCAGAGCGCCGACACCTCCTCCCCGCGGGAGAGGGCGAGCACCGTCCAGCAGACCGCCCCGAGCACTGCGATCCCGCCCCAGATCGCGATGCCGGCCGGAGTCATCCGGCGCTTCGGGCCATCAGGACGTCGTACAGGAGTAGTCGTCGACATGAGGTCCTCCTCGACCCGGCCGAGGTGCCCCCGATGGCACTCCCGACCACCGCGCGGGCTCCGAGCGCCCGCGCAGTACCCTCGAACGTCCACCGCAGACGTCCGGCCCGCGGGCCGTGCCGGTTACGATCGGTGTTCGAGACCTCAACTCCTACCGACGACTCCGACGAGGACGCAACTCTCTTGTTCGCCACACTGTCCGACCGCCTGACCGCGACCTTCAAGAACCTGCGCGGCAAGGGCCGGCTCTCCGAGGCCGACATCGACGCGACCGCCCGGGAGATCCGGATCGCCCTGCTCGAGGCCGACGTGGCGCTGCCCGTCGTCAAGGAGTTCGTGGCTGCGGTCAAGGAGCGCGCCCGCGGCGTCGAGGTCAGCCAGGCGCTGAACCCGGCCCAGCAGGTCGTCAAGATCGTCAACGAGGAGCTCGTCGAGATCCTCGGCGGCGAGACCCGCCGCCTGCGCTACGCCAAGACCGGGCCGACGGTCATCATGCTCGCCGGCCTCCAGGGGGCCGGCAAGACGACGCTCGCCGCGAAGCTCGCGCTGTGGCTCAAGGAGCAGGGCAAGACCCCGCTCCTGGTCGCCTGCGACCTGCAGCGCCCCAACGCGGTCCAGCAGCTGCAGGTCAACGGTGAGAAGGTCGGCGTCCCGGTCTTCGCGCCGGAGCCCGGCAACGGTGTCGGCGACCCGGTCTCGGTCGCGAAGGCATCGGTCGAGGAGGCGAAGCGCAAGCTCCACGACGTGGTCATCGTCGACACCGCCGGCCGCCTCGGCGTGGACGCGGAGATGATGGCGCAGGCCGCCGGCATCCGCGACGCCGTGCAGCCCGACGAGGTCCTCTTCGTCGTCGACGCCATGATCGGCCAGGACGCGCTCACCACGGCGCAGGCCTTCCTCGACGGCGTCGGGTACGACGGCGTCGTGCTCACCAAGCTCGACGGTGACGCCCGCGGTGGTGCCGCCCTGTCGATCCGCCACGTCACCGGCCGCCCGGTCATGTTCGCCTCCTCCGGCGAGAAGATGACCGACTTCGACGTCTTCCACCCCGACCGCATGGCGTCGCGCATCCTGGACATGGGCGACGTGCTGACCCTGATCGAGCAGGCCGAGAAGGCTTTCGACCAGGAGGAGGCGATGCGCGCGGCGGAGAAGCTCACCGGCGGTGACTTCACGCTCGACGACTTCCTCGCCCAGATGCAGCAGCTGAAGAAGCTGGGCTCGATGTCGAGCATCCTCAAGATGCTCCCGGGCATGGGCCAGATCCGCGACCAGATCGAGAACTTCGACGAGCGCGAGATCGACCGGATCGAGGCGATCATCCGCTCGATGACGCCGGCCGAGCGCGCCAACCCGAAGCTCATCGACGGCTCCCGCCGCGCGCGCATCGCCAAGGGCTCGGGCCGCTCGGTCTCCGACGTCAACGGCCTCGTCGACCGCTTCTTCGAGGCGCGGAAGATGATGATGCAGATGGCCCGCGGCGGTGGCATGCCCGGCATGCCGGGCATCCCCGGCATGGGCGGCCCCGGCGGCGGCAAGCGCGCCACCGCCAAGCAGAAGGCCAAGAAGGGCAAGGGCAAGGGCGCGCGCAAGTCGGGCAACCCGGCCAAGGCCGCCCAGGAGGCCGCGGCCGCGAAGGCGAAGGCCGCCGAGGCGAAGCCGAACCCGTTCGGCATCGGCGAGGACATCGACTACGAGGCCGCCGCCGAGAACCTGCAGCTGCCCAAGGACTTCTCCAAGTTCCTGAAGTGATCCTCCGGTGAGGACCACGCTCGTCGTCGACGGCGCCAACGTCGTCGGTGCCCGCCCGGACGGCTGGTGGAAGGACCGCGCCGGGGCCGCCCGCCGCCTGCACGAGCAGCTGCTCGTCGCCGACGTGCCGTACGACGACGTGGTGCTCGTCCTCGAGGGCCAGGCCAAGGGCGGGGTGCGCGCCGGCAAGGACGCGCACGTCCGCACGGTGCACGCCCCGAAGGACGGCGACGCCACGATCCTCGCCGAGGCGGCGAAGGCTGTCGGGCGGGGCCACCGCACCGTCGTGGTCACCGCCGACCGGGCGCTCGACGCCCGCGTGCACGGCGTCGGCGCGACGACGCTGAGCCCGACCTGGCTGCTGTCCCACCTTTGAGGGGGACCGCGCCCGCAGCGGCGTTGGTAGCGTGCGGCGCGTGAGTGCGCTGCGGTTCTCCGGTCCGGTCCTGCCCGACGGCGAGGTGCGGGAGCTCTTCGTGGTCGACGGGGTGGTCACCTACGAGCGGCCCGCGGGGGCGGAGACGGCCGCCGAGGGGTGGATCGTCCCCGGCCTCGTCGACGCCCACAACCACCTCGGCCTCGAGGACGGGGGAGCGGTCCCCGACGACGAGGTCGAGCGCCAGGCGATCGCCGACCGCGACAGCGGCGTGCTGCTGACCCGCGACTGCGGCTCCCCGGCCGACACCCGCTGGGTGCAGGAGCGCGAGGACCTGCCCCGGCTGATCCGCTGCGGCCGCCACGTCGCGCGCACCCGCCGCTACATCCGCAACTACGGCCAGGAGGTCGAGCCCGACGGCCTCGTCGACGCCGTCGACGCCCAGGCCCGGGCCGGCGACGGCTGGGTGAAGCTCGTCGGCGACTGGATCTCCCGCGAGGAGGGCGACCTGGCACCGTCCTTCCCCGCGGACGCCGTCACCGCCGCGATCGAGGTCGCGCACGCCCAGGGCGCCAAGGTCACCGCGCACTGCTTCGGCGAGGACTCCCTCGGCCCGCTGCTCGACGCCGGCATCGACTGCATCGAGCACGGCACCGGCCTCACCGAGGCCCACCTCGAGCGGATGGTCGCGCAGGGCGTCGCGCTCGTGCCGACCGTGCTGCAGACCTCGAAGTTCCCGGAGTTCTCCGCCCAGGGGCGCGTCAAGTTCCCGGCGTACTCCGCGACGATGGACACGCTCTTCCAGCGCCGCCGCGACGTGCTGATGGCCGCCCACGACGCGGGCGTCGCGCTCTACGTCGGCAGCGACGGCGGCGGCTCGACCCGCCACGGCGTGCTGCACGAGGAGATCCGTGCGATGGCCGACATGGGCCTGTCGAACGAGTACGTGCTCGGCGCCGCGTCCTGGCGCGGCCGCGCGTGGCTGGGCTGGAACCCCGGGCTCGACGAGGGTGACGCCGCGGACTTCGTCGTCTACCCGCGCAACCCGCTCGAGGACCTGTCGGTGCTCACCGAGCCGGCCCGCGTCGTGCTGCGCGGCCGGGTCGTCGCCTGACGGAGCTCCCGCCTCACCCCTGGTACGGAGGCTGGTACGGCGGCTGGTACGGCGGCGGGGGCAGCTGCGGCGGCCGGTTGCGCCGCACCAGCGTCACCACCAGCACCGCGAGCCCGGCCGCGCCGAGGAACAGGCCGAGGCAGGCGCCGCCGAAGATCGTCCCGATGAGCCCGGGGATGCTCGGCAGCGGCCCGAGCCGCACCTCGGCGCCGTCGCCCGCGAGGGCCGTGCAGGTGACCTCCAGGTCGCCGTCCGCGGTGTCGAAGGACCGGTCCGCCTCCCACTCGTTGACCTCGTAGGACCCGTTGACCGGGCCGAAGGAGATCGCGGTCCCGTCGCCGGCCACCGCCTCGCAGGTCACCGGCCGGCCGTCGGTGACGAACACGCCGTAGGTCTCGTCGGCCGGGAGGTCGACCTGGTGCGCCTGCCCGTCTGCGGCGACCACGACGACCTCGCCGCTGAGCAGCCGCCAGACCACGACGCCGGCGGCCACGGCGACCACGACCGCGGCCACGAGCAGGCCGACGGCCACCCAGATGCCGGTGCGGGACGTGCGCTTCGGTGCGGGGGCGTGGGGGGAGCTCATGGCCGGAGAGTCTGCCAGCGCAGCTCGGTGTATCAACGGCACCGGCGCGTCGCTCCGCACAGTGACCGGCCATTCCGGCTGGTCCTCTCGAGAAGGAGCCCCCCATGCACCGCTACCCCGACCACCTGACGCACCCCTCCGGCGTCGAGCTCACCCCGAAGCCCGACCGCGTCCTGCTCGCGCCGCGCACCGGCCCGGCCGTCGCCGGGTTCGCTGCCGCCGCGGCAGCGCAGGCCGACGTGCTCGCCACCCTCGGCCTCGTCGCCGAGGGGCCTGCGACCGACGACGGTCCGCTCGCCGCGGCCGACGTCCAGCCCGACGCGAAGCAGCCCGTCAATGAGGGCCCGGACTTCGTGTTCGCCCGCACCCCCGACGGCTCCGAGGTCGACGGCGACGCGATCGCCCGCGCCGAGGCCGAGGGGACCGTCGGGTGGGCCGCGCCGGTCTACACCGCCGACTTCGGTGCCGGCGAGGAGGAGCTGGCCCCGGCCGCCGACGCCGTGGTGCTGCTGCACGCCGACGTCGCCGACCCCGAGGACCTCGCCCGGGTCGTCGCCCTCGGCCTCGAGCGCGACGAGGTCCGCTCCGCGCTGCTGGGCGACCACGACTACTTCACCGTCGCCGACCCGGCCGCCACGCCGGCGTACGACCTCGCCGACCGGATCACCGAGGCCCTCGGGCGCGACGTGGAGGTCCGCCTGGAGTGGGTGCCGATGCGGGTCCCGGTCGCGCACGTGCCCAACGACCCGATGTACGCCGACCAGTGGAACCTCCGCCAGATCGGCGCCGCCGGTCCCGGCACCACCGGCTGGGACCTCACCATGGGCTCGGCCTCGGTGGTCGTCGCGATCCTCGACGAGGGCGTCGAGCTCGGCCACCCCGACCTCGCCGGCGCGTTCGTGCACAACGGGATCAACCTCGGCACCATGTCCGGCACCGGAGCGCCGACGGGCGACCACGGCACCCCGTGCGCCGGGATCGTCGCGGCCCGCACCGGCAACGGCACCGGCGTCGCGGGCCTGGCCGGTCGTTGCCGGATCCTGCCGATCGCCTTCTCCCGGTGGACCGACACCGAGGTCGCCGCGGGCATCCGCTACGCCCGGATGCAGGGCGCCCACGTGATCTCGATGAGCTTCGGGTGGAACGCCTGGGACCGGGCCGTGATCGACCCGGCCATCCAGGAGGCGTTCAACGCCGGCCTCGTGATGTGCGTGGCCACGCACAACCACAACACCGCCAACGGCATCACCTACCCGGCCACCAACCCGCTGGTCATCGCGGTCGGGGCCTCCGACCAGGCCGACAACCGCAAGTCGCCCTCCAGCCCGGACGGCGAGGGGTGGGGGTCGAACTACGGTCCGCAGATCTCGGTGGTCGCGCCGGGCGTGCGGATCCCCAGCACCGACCGGCTCGGCGCCAACGGCTACACGGCCAACGACTACACACCGCGGTTCAACGGCACCTCCGCCGCCACGCCGCACGTCGCTGCCCTCGCCGCGCTGATCCGCTCGCGGAACTCCAGCCTCAACAACGTCGGCGTCCGCCGGATCATCGAGCAGACCGCGGCGAAGGTGGGGACGGTTCCCTACGCCAACGTCGCCGGCCACCCGAACGGGACGTGGAACGAGCAGATGGGCTACGGCCGCATCGACGTGCTCGCCGCGCTGCAGCGGGCGACCCCGGTCAAGCGGTGGCACTTCGAGGACGACCTGGTCAAGCACCTGCGCGACAACATCGTCTTCGAGAAGAGGTTCAAGGAGATCCGCGAGATCGACATCTACAAGCTCGCCGGCCGCGAGGTGGACGACCTGATCGACCTCGAGGACCTGATCAACCCGGTGCGCGACCGGCTCGAGGGGCTGAAGGGCCTCGAGGGCCTGGACGAGGTCGTCAAGCGGCTCGAGCGCATCGAGAAGCGCGTCGGCAGCCTCGGCAGCCCGTTCCTCGGCACCGAGGACCGGCCCGACGTCTCGACCCCGGTCGTCGAGGCGGCCGTCAACGGCGACGGACCGTCGTGATCCTCGTCGTCGCCTCCCAGCGGGACCCCGGGGCCGCGGCCCTGGTCGCGGGGTGGGCGGGCGCCCGCCTGCTCACCCCGGCCGACCTGTCCCTGCCGGGCTGGGTCCTCCCGGCCGGGGCCACCGGCCCCGGGGACCCGCCCGGCCGGGGCGTCGCGGACGGCGAGCCGTTCGAGGTCGACCGGGTGGGGCGGGTCGTCTGCCTCCTGGCACGGGTCCGACCCGCCGAGCTCACCTGGATCGCGGACGAGCACCGCGGGTACGTCGCCGCGGAGATGACCGCGCTGCTCGGTCACTGGCTCGCCGGCCTCGGCGACCGCTGCGTCGTCCGCCCGACCCCCGGGGACCTCGCCGGACCGACCCGGCCGACCACGGCGTGGGCCGCTGCGGCCGGGCTCCCGGTCGCCGAGCGGTCGGGGAGCGGGAGCCACGTCGTCGTCACCGTCGTCGGCCGACGGGTCGTCGTCGGTGGCGACGGCCCCGCGCCCGGCCCGGCGGAGCGTCGCGGGCTGGTCGCGGCGGCCGCCGCGCACGACGCTCCGCTGCTCTCGGCCGTCCTCACACCCGGCGGCCCGGGGGAGGGGCTCGCCCTCGAGGCGGTGCTGCCCGCCCCGCTCGTGGCGACCCCCGCGGCCCGCGCCGCGGTCCGGCGGTACGTCGCCTCGGGCCGCCCCCGCACGCGGGAGCGGGTGGCGTCGTGATCGTCCTGCACGGGTTGCGCACCGACACGCCCCTCGAGGCGGTCCGGCGCGTGCTCGAGGACCGCGGGGCGCCGTACCTCCTCGTCGACCAGGCCGACTGTGGGACCGTCGCCGTCGAGCGGCGCGGGGGCCACCCCGTGCTCGTCGTCGACGGCGACGCGGTCCTGGTCGACGAGGTGACCGGCGCCTACCTGCGGCCCTACGACCTCGGCGACGCCGTCGACGCGGTCGAGCAGGAGCGGCTGGCCCGGCTCGCGACCGACCTGCGGGAGTGGGCCGAGCTGGCGCCGCCCCACGTGCGGGTGCTCAACCGGCCCTCCGCCGGCCTCAGCAACCACTCGAAGCCGTGGCAGGCCCGGGCCGTCGCCGACGCCGGCTTCGCGGTCCCGGAGACGCTGCTGACCACCGACCCGGCCGCTGCCCGCGCGTTCGTCGCCCGGCACGGCCGGGTGGTGGTCAAGTCGGTCAGCGGGATCCGCAGCATCGTCCGGGTCGTGGGGCCCGACGACGACCTGTCCGCGGTGCGCTGGTGCCCGACCCAGCTGCAGCGGTTCGTCGCCGGGGTCGAGCACCGGGTGCACGTCGTGGGGGACCGGTTGTTCGTCCACCGGATCCGCTCTGAGGCCGTCGACTACCGCTACGGCGGGTTCGCCGCCGAGCCGGTCGACCTGCCCGACGCCGTCGCGGACCGCTGCCGGGCACTGTGCCGGGCGCTGGACCTCGAGCTGGCCGGCCTCGACCTGCGGTTCGGCGCCGACGGGCGGTGGTACTGCTGGGAGGCGAACACCTCGCCGGCGTACTCCACCTTCGACGGGCCCGACCGGGCCATCGCGGGCGCCATCGCGGACCACCTCGCCGGCGGGTGAGGGGTGGATTCGTGCCGGGCGGGGGTGATCTGGCAGACTTGGCGGCTGAGTTCTGCGCCTTCCGGACCCTCTCAACCGGTGGGTGCAGCGCCCATCGAGACCCGGGTCCCGGTGTTCCCCACCTGGTCGCCCGCGCCTCACCCACACTAGTTCTCAAGGAGACACCACAAACGTGGCCGTCAAGATCCGTCTGAAGCGCCTGGGCAAGGTCCGGGTCCCGCAGTACCGCATCGTGATCGTCGACTCGCGCAAGAAGCGCGACGGCGCCGTGATCGAGGAGATCGGCAAGTACCACCCCAAGGAGGAGCCGTCGTTCATCGACGTCGTCTCCGAGCGGGCGCAGTACTGGCTCGGTGTCGGCGCGCAGCCGACCCCGGCCGTCGAGGCGATCCTCAAGATCACCGGTGACTGGCAGAAGTTCAAGGGCATCGAGGGCGCCGAGGGCACCCTGAAGGTCAAGGAGCCGAAGCGCGACAAGCTCGAGATCTTCAACGAGGCCCTCAAGGAGGCCGCCAACGAGCCCAAGGGCGCCGCGGTGACCGCCAAGAAGTCCGAGAAGAAGGCCGACAAGGCCGAGGACAAGGCTGACGAGAAGGCCGAGGAGGCGCCGGCCGAGGCCGCCGCCGAGGAGGCCCCCGCCGAGGCTCCCGCCGAGGAGGCCTGAGCAGATGCTCGCCGACGCACTGGAGCACCTCGTCCGCGGCGTGGTCGACCACCCCGACGACGTGGTCGTCCGCGACAAGCAGCTGCGGCGCGGCTCGGTGCTCGAGGTCCGGGTGCACCCCGACGACCTCGGCAAGGTGATCGGTCGCGGCGGCCGCACGGCCACCGCCTTCCGCACCGTGATCGGCGCCCTGGCCGGCAACAGCAGCACCCGGGTCGACTTCGTCGACACCGACCGCCGCTGAGCCACGGCACGAACCGTCCGGACGGGCGTCTCCCCCACGGGGGAGGCGCCCGTTCGCCGTTCCCGGCCGGCTGGCCCTAACCTCGGGCTCGTGGTGGAGAGCATCGAGGTCGTCGTCGGTCGCATCGGCAAGCCGCACGGCATCCGCGGAGAGGTGACGGTCGACGTCCGCTCGGACGAGCCCGAGCGCCGGTACGCCGTCGGCGCCGTCCTCCAGGTCGAGCCGCCCCGCGGCTCCGCCTTCGCGCACCGCACCCTCACCGTCGCCCGGACCCGCTGGCACCAGGGCGTGCTGCTGGCAGCGTTCGAGGAGCTGCCGGACCGCAACGCCGCCGAGACCGCCCGCGGGGTGGTGCTCCGCGCCTCCGTGCCCGCCGACGAGTCGCCGGAGGACCCCGAGGAGTTCTACGACCACCAGCTGGTCGGCCTCGCCGTGCACGACGTCGACGGCACCCACCTCGGCGAGGTCGTCGGGCTGGTGCACGGCGCCCAGGACCTGCTCCGGATCAAGACCCTCGACCGGCGCGAGGCGCTGGTGCCCTTCGTGGCCGCCCTGGTGCCCGAGGTGGACGTCGCCGGCGGTCGCGTCGTCGTCGCCGACCGGCCCGGCCTGGTCAGCCCGTTCCCCGAGGAGGAGGGGGAGTGAGGCTCGACTACCTCACGATCTTCCCGGACTTCTTCGGCCCGCTCGAGCTGTCGCTGCCCGGCAAGGCGGCGGCCAGCGGCCTGCTCGACGTCCACGTCCACGACCTGCGGACGTGGACCCACGACCGGCACCGCACCGTCGACGACACCCCGTACGGCGGCGGCGCCGGGATGGTGATGAAGCCCGAGCCGTTCGGCGAGGCCTTCGAGGCCCTCGGCATCGGCGCCGGCGACACGATCGTGTTCACCACCCCCTCCGGCGAGCGCTTCGACCAGCGCCTCGCCGAGGAGCTCGCCACCCGCGAGCGCATCGTCTTCGCCTGCGGGCGCTACGAGGGCATCGACCAGCGCGTCATCGACCACGCCCGCGAGGTCGCCGAGGTCCGCGAGCTCAGCCTCGGCGACTACGTGCTCAACGGCGGCGAGGTCGCCGCCCTCGCGGTCACCGAGGCCGTCGTGCGCCTCCTGCCCGGCTTCATGGGCAACGCCGAGTCCCTCGTCGAGGAGTCCCACGGCGCGTCCGGGCTGCTGGAGTACCCCGTCTACACCAAGCCCCGCACCTGGCAGGGTCGCGAGGTCCCCGACGTGCTGCTCAGCGGCGACCACGGCCGGATCGCCACGTGGCGCGAGGACCAGGCCCGGCGTCGTACGGCGCAGCGGCGGCCGGACCTGCTGCACCCCTCCGTCCTCGAGGACGGCACCCCGATCGTGCGCGCCGTCCCCGGCGACGCCGGCGAGCTGCTCACCCTGCAGCGGGCCTGCTGGGTGCAGGAGGCGCTCGACAACGACACCCTCGACATCCCCGCCCTGCACGAGTCGCTGGACGACATCGTCGCGTGGATGCAGGAGTGGGACACCTGGGTCGTGCGCCGCGCGGGCCGCCTCGTCGGCGCCGTCCGCGGCAAGATGGAGGGCGACGCCTGGGACATCGGGCGGATCATGGTCGCCCCCGACCTGCAGGGCAGCGGCCTGGGCCGGGCCCTCCTCGACCACATCCAGGCCGTCGCGCCGGAGCAGGCGACGTCGTACCTCCTCTTCACGGGGGAGGGCAGCGCCCGCAACCAGCGGATGTACAGGAAGGCCGGCTTCCGCCTCCGCACCGACCTGCCGGCGCCGCCGCACGCGGTCGTGCTCACCAAGCCCCGCCGCTGAGGCGGGAGGGTCGCAGACGGCGTCACCGGGACGTCACACGCTGGGAGAACTAGTAACACGCACGAAACGTGAGCCGGTTCCCGGCGAAACGAGGCGTCGCAAGTATCGGGTCCAGACGCGGCAGGCAACGTTGCCAGACCGCCGCACCACTACCCGAGACTTGTGAGGAACCGGATGTCTGTCGATCTCTCGTGGCAGCTGATCTGCGCTGCCCTGGTCCTGTTCATGACGCCAGGCCTGGCGTTCTTCTACGGCGGTCTGGTCAAGCAGAAGTCCGTCGTGTCGATGATGATGCTGAGCTTCGGCTCCATCGCCGTCGTGGCCCTGCTCTACGTGCTCATCGGTGGCACGGGCATCACCGACGGCTCCACCGGCGGGTGGAAGCTCTTCGGCAACCCGTTCGCCGACGTGGGCATGTCCGACCTGATGGAGGGCGTCGGCGCCGGTGAGGCCGCCAACGCCTTCGGTGGCCACGCCTTCCTCGTCGCCTTCTGCATCATCACCGTCGCGCTGGTCTCGGGCGCGGTGGCCGACCGGGCCCGCTTCTGGCCCTGGATGCTGTTCGCCGCGCTGTTCACCGCCTTCGTCGTCTTCCCGAGCTTCCGCTGGATCTGGGGCGTCGACTCCGAGGGCACGCCCAACGGCTGGCTCGCCAACGACGTCCTCGGCCTCGGCACCGGCGCCCTCGACTGGGCCGGTGGCACCGTGATCCACCAGTCCGCTGGTGCTGCGGCCCTCGCCCTGGCCCTGGTCCTCGGCAAGCGCAAGATCGGCTTCTCCAAGGAGGAGACCGTCGCCCACAACGTCCCGCTCGTCCTGATCGGCGCCGCGATCCTGTGGTTCGGCTGGTACGGCTTCAACACCGGTGTCTACGGCGCCGACGAGGGCCAGACCTCGCTCATCTTCTTCAACACCGTGATCACCCCCGCCGCCGCCCTGCTCGGCTACATCGCCATCGAGGCGCTCAAGGACGGCAAGGCCACCGCGGTCGGCGCCGCCTCGGGCATCGTCGCCGGTCTGGTCGCGATCACCCCGGCCTGCGCCTTCCTCACCCCGGTCTGGGCCCTCGTGCTCGGCCTGGTCACCGGCGCGATCTGCTGCTTCGCGGTCGACCTGAAGTTCAAGCTCGGCTTCGACGACACCCTCGACGTCGTCGGCCTGCACCTGGTCGCCGGCTTCATCGGCTGCCTCTGGGTCGGCATCTTCGGCGCCGAGGCCCTCACCGGCGGCAGCCTGCTGTTCGGTGGCGAGGCCAAGCTGTTCATGGCCCAGCTCCTCTCGTCGCTCACGATGATCGCGTTCTCCTTCGTGATGGCCTTCATCTTCGCCACGCTGATCGAGAAGACGATCGGCTTCCGCGTCAAGGAGGAGGACGAGGTCGCCGGTATCGACCTGGTCCTGCACGGCGAGGGCTACGCCCTCAACGACTGATCCATCCCGCTCCACCCGCAGGCCCGTCCCGGTTCGTCCGGGGCGGGCCTGTGGTCTTGCGCGAGCGTGTCGCCTGTCGACGACGGCGCGCAGGCACTCGCTGCGCTCGGCCCGCACCTGTCGCCGACGCGCCTCCGGCGCGGGCGCCRCGCTGCCGCGCGCGCAGTTGGCTCCGGTAGGTGGCACAGCCCGTCTGGCGGCAAGCCTTGGGCTCGGCTCCGCCGGACTCCCCGGTGGTTGAGGTGCGAGGCCGCCCGCGGCCGAGCCTTGACACC
>NZ_VLJQ01000077.1:0-6093 GCF_007829375.1 Nocardioides sp. J9
GCGCCGGGGCGCCTCGCACCTCAACCCCCGGCAGTCCGGCGGCTCAGCCCGCCCAGCCCTCCGGGCGGAGCGACGCGGCCACGCTAGCCACCGCCGGTGACGTTGTCGTGCCTCCGGAATAGGCTCGCCGGGGCCCGGGTTGGGCCGAGGTTGGGCTGGGTGCCCGACGCGGACGAGCGGGAGGGACGAGGGTGGCGACGGCAGGCAGCACGACCGGCAGCGCCGGTACGACGTCGGCCGGATTCGGTGTCCTCTGGGTCGCCATCAAGCGCGAGCCCTGGATCTTCACCCTCTCCACGGTGGGCAGCGTCCTGTTCGGCGCGCTCACCGTCGCCGACGCGTGGGTGCTGGGCTGGTCGACGGACCACGTGGTGCTCCCGGCGTTCCGCGACGGCGAGGTCGGGGCGGGGCTGCTGTGGGCGGTGCTCGGGCTGTTCGTCGGGGTCGCGATCCTGCGGGCCGTCGGCATCGTGGCCCGCCGCCTCGGCGCCGGCGTCATGCAGTACCGCATGCAGGCCCACAGCCGCCGTGCGGTGACCCGGCAGTACCTGAAGCTGCCGATGGAGTGGCACCAGAAGCACCCGACGGGGGAGCTGCTGTCCAACGCCAACTCCGACGTCGAGGCGGCGTGGGGCCCGATCGCCCCGCTGCCGATGGCGGTCGGCACGGTCGCGATGATGGTGATCGCCGTCGTCCAGATGCTGCTGACCGACGTCGCCCTCGCGCTCATCGGGCTGCTCGTCTTCCCGCTGGTGATCGGCACCAACGTCGTCTACCAGCGCCTCGCCCAGGGCTGGGCCACCCGCGCGCAGCAGCTGCGCGCCGAGCTGTCCGAGATCGCCCACGAGTCCTTCGACGGTGCCCTGGTGGTCAAGACGCTCGGCCGCGAGCCGGAGGAGACCGAGCGGTTCCGGGCCAAGGCCGCGGAGCTGCGCGAGGCCAACATCCGGGTCGGCCGGATCCGTGCCGCCTTCGACCCGACCCTCGCCGCGCTGCCGAACCTCGCCGTCCTCGTCGTGCTCGTGCTCGGCGTGCACCGCGTGCTCTCCGGCGCCACCGGGGCCGGCGACGTCGTCACGGTGACCTACCTGCTCACCGTCGTCTCCTTCCCGATCCGCTCGATCGGCTGGCTGCTCGGCGACTTCCCGCGCAGCGTCGTCGGCTACCGCCGGGTGGCTGCGGTGCTGCGCGCCTCCGGCGCGATGGAGTACGGCGCCCGCGGGCTCCCGACGCACGGCGGCGGCGCCCGGCTCGAGGTCGACCGGGCGGCGTTCTCCTACACCCCCGGCCGCCCGCTGCTGCGCGACCTCAGCTTCGAGGTGACGCCGGGCCGCACCGTGGCCCTGGTCGGGGCGACCGCCTCGGGCAAGAGCACCCTCACCACGCTGCTGGCGCGGCTGGTCGACGTCGAGGACGGGGTGATCCGGGTCGACGGCACCGACCTGCGCGACCTGCGGCGCGGCGCGCTCGCCGAGACCCTCGCGGTCGTGCCGCAGACGGCCTTCCTCTTCGACGACACCGTGCGCGGCAACGTGACCCTCGGCCGCGACATCCCCGACGAGGAGGTCTGGGCGGCGCTGCGCACCGCGCAGGCCGACGGCTTCGTCGCGGCGCTGCCCGACGGCCTCGACACCCGGCTGGGGGAGCGCGGCACCAGCCTGTCCGGCGGCCAGCGCCAGCGCCTGGCACTGGCCCGGGCGCTGGTCGGCCACCCCCGCCTGCTCGTCCTCGACGACGCCACCTCCGCCGTCGACCCCGAGGTGGAGGCCCGGATCCTCGGCGCGCTCGGCGCGGAGGACACCACCCTGGTGGTCGTCGCCTACCGCAAGGCGACCATCGGGCTGGCCGACGAGGTCCTCTTCCTGGTCGACGGCGCCATCGCCGACCGCGGGCCCCACCACGAGCTGGTCGCCCGCAACGCCGACTACGCCCGCCTGGTCAACGCCTACGAGCAGGAGCAGGAGATGGCCGAATGAGCACCGCCCTGCACACCGGCGAGGACATCGGCGCCTGGGAGACCATCCGCCGCGGCGTGCGCCACTCGCCCGAGCTCGTCGAGGGCATCGGCCGCACCCTGCTGCTGGCCGTGCTCGCCTCCGCCGGCCAGGTGATCGTCCCCATCGCGATCCAGCAGACCATCGACAAGGGCCTGCGCGGACCCGACGGTCCCGACGTGACCTTCACGACCTGGCTCGCGATCGCCGCGGGGCTGGCGATCGTGGTGACCAGCTGGGCGTCGTACGCCATGACGGCGCGGCTCTTCGCCACCGCCGAGCGCGGCCTGGCGACGCTGCGGGTCAAGGCATTCCGCCACGTGCACGACCTGCCGCTGCTCACGCAGAACACCGAGCGCCGCGGCGCGCTCGTCTCGCGCGTCACCAGCGACGTCGACCAGGTCAGCCAGTTCCTCGTCTTCGGCGGCCTGCTCTTCGTCGTCAGCATCGGCCAGGTGCTGGTCGCGACCGTGGTGATGGTCGTCTACAGCTGGCAGCTCGCGCTGGTGGTGTGGCTCTGCTTCGCGCCGCTCTTCCTGAGCCTGCGCTACTTCCAGCGCAAGCTGTCCGCCGCCTACGGGACCGTACGACGCCAGGTCGGCGCCCTGCTGTCCGCGGTCTCGGAGCCGGTGGTCGGCGCGGCGGTCGTGAAGTCCTACGCGATCGAGGAGCGCACGCAGGAGCGCATCGACCGCGCCATCGACATCCACAAGGCCGCCAGCACCCGCGCCCAGGGGTTCACGGCCTTCTCGTTCAGCCTCGGCGGGATCTCCGCCGGGCTCGCCAACGCCGGCGTGCTCATCGTCGGCATCTGGCTCGGCCAGGGCTTCGCGTGGGGCGAGGGGATCACGGCCGGCGAGGTGCTCGCCTTCGCCTTCCTCGTCACCCTGTTCGTCGGCCCGGTGCAGATGGGCACCCAGATCCTCACTGACGCGCAGAACGCGATCGCCGGCTGGCGCCGGGTCATCGGGATCCTCGACACCCCCGCCGACCTCGTCGACCCCGGCCCGGACGGGCAGAGCCTGCCCGCCGGCGCGATCGACGTGCGCTTCGAGGGCGTCTGCTTCGCCTACCCCGGCGGCAGCGAGGTGCTCAGCGACATCGACCTGGTCATCCCCGCCGGCCAGCGGGTCGCGGTCGTCGGCGAGACCGGGTCGGGCAAGTCGACCATCGCCAAGCTGCTCACCCGGCTGATGGACCCGACCCGCGGGCGGGTCCTGCTCGACGGCGTCGACCTGCGCGACATCAGCGAGGCGGCGCTGCGCAGCAGCGTGGTGCTGGTGCCGCAGGAGGGCTTCCTGTTCGACGACACCCTCGCCGCCAACGTCCGCTACGGCCGCCTCGGCACCACGGCTGCCGAGATCCACGAGGCTGCCGACGCGATCGGCCTCGGCGACTGGCTCGCCGGGCTCCCCGACGGCGTGGAGACCCCGGTCGGGCAGCGCGGCGAGTCGCTGTCGGCGGGGGAGCGCCAGCTGGTCGCCCTGCTGCGCGCCCAGCTCGCCGACCCCGACCTGCTGGTGCTCGACGAGGCGACCAGCGCGGTCGACCCGGAGCTGGAGACCCGGATCGCCCGGGCGCTGGAGCGGCTGATGTCCGGGCGGACGTCGGTCACCATCGCCCACCGCCTCTCCACGGCCGAGGCCGCCGACGTCGTGGTGGTCGTCGACCGCGGCCGGATCGTCCAGCACGGGCCGCACGCCGAGCTGGTCCAGCAGCCCGACACGCCCTACGCCCGGCTCCACGCGTCGTGGGTCGCCCAGCGCGGCGGCGGGGCGGACCGGATAATGGAGCCGTGACCTCCCTCGACCCCGCCATCGCCGGCCGGCTCAAGCGCACCGCCGACGGCCTCCTGCCCGCGGTCGTGCAGCAGCACGACACCGGGGAGGTGCTCATGCTGGCCTGGATGGACGACGAGGCACTGCACCGCACCCTCACCACCGGCCGGGCCACCTACTGGAGCCGCTCGCGCCAGGAGTACTGGGTCAAGGGCGAGACCTCCGGCAACCCCCAGCACGTCCACGAGGTCCGCCTCGACTGCGACGGCGACACACTGCTGGTCAAGGTCGACCAGGTCGGCGTCGCCTGCCACACCGGTGACCGGACCTGCTTCGACGCGGGGCTGCTCAGTGGCTGAGGACGCCCCCGCGGCCCGCCGTACCTTCGGCCCCACGGTGCTGGTCGGCCTCGCCGCCAGCGGCTTCGCCGCCGTCGCCGGGCACAAGGCGATGCTGACCATCCCCGCGGAGACGATCACCGCCGCGGGCGGGCTGAGCCGCAGCGTCGAGGACCGCTCCGTGGAGTTCCCGCTCGCCGGCGCCCTCGCCCTCGTCGCGCTCGCCGCCTGGGGTGTCCTGCTGGTCACCCGTGGCACGGTCCGCCGGGTCGTGGCGGTGCTGGCCGTGCTCGCCGCGGCCGGCATGGGCGCGGTGGTCGTGGTCGGCGGATTCGTCCAGGACGACGGCGCCGTCGACGAGCTCGCCGTCCGCCTCGGCCTCAACGCCGCGGCGATCGAGGCCGAGCGCACCGGCTGGCTGTGGGTGGCCCTGGCGTGCGCGCTGGTCGCCTTCCTCGCGGCCGGCGCCGCCGTCCGGCTGGTGCCGTCCTGGCCCGAGATGGGCAGCCGGTACGACGCCCCGACGGGTGGCCCCGACCCTGCTGCCCCCGCCGCCGGGGACCCCTCGGAGCGGTCCAACCTCGACTTGTGGAAGTCGCTGGACGAGGGCAGCGACCCGACCGAGAACTGAGCCCACTAGAATCCTGCCGTCCGTCCGCACGAACGAGGAGTTCCCACCCATGGCCGACAACCACGGCAACACCCCCGCCGCCTGGAGCGCCGTCCTGGTCTCGCTGGTCGGCTTCGTGGTCGGCGCGGTCGGGATGTCGGTGTCCCCGGTCAACTGGCCCCTGTTCTGGATCGGCGCCGTGATCGTCGTCGCCGGCGGCCCCCTCTTCCTGATCCTCGCGAAGATGGGCCTGCACGAGTCGAGCCACTGAGCGCGTGACGCTCACGGCACCTCCGGCACGAGCCAGCGAGCAGCCTCGCTGGCGCCGGATGGTGCCGCCGGTCGCCGTCGCCGGCGGGCTGGCTGCGGCCACCCTCGCCCTGCACCTGCGCGACCCCCACGACCGGGGCAGCTGGGGCATGTGCCCCACCGCCGCGATGGGCTTCTCCTGCCCGGGCTGCGGAGGCCTGCGCGCCGTCAACGACCTCGGCAACCTCGAGCTCGGCGCGGCGGCGTCGAGCAACCTGCTCTTCGTGCTCTCCCTGCCTTTCATCGCCTGGGTCTTCCTGCGCTGGACCCGCGGCCGCTGGACCGGTCGCCGGTGGGAGCCCAGCGACCGCTCGCTCGCCGTCGCCGGCATCACCGTCGGCGTGCTGATGGTGGTCTTCACCGTGGTGCGCAACCTGCCGGCCGGCGCCTGGCTGGCGCCCTGACGACACGACGCCCCGGACCGAGTGGTCCGGGGCGTCGTCGTCCGTGCAGGTGGTGCGGCGCCTACTGGCCGTACGGGTGGTGGCCCCCGCCGTAGCCCTGCTGGCCGTACTGGCCGTAGCCCTGCTGGCCGTAGCCCTGGCCGCCGACGCCCGGCTTGTCGTAGCGCGCGCCCTCCGGCTTCGGGGGCAGGCACCACAGCACGAGGAGCACGAAGCTGCCGCAGGGGACGAGGCTGATCAGGTACAGCCAGCCGCTGAAGTTGGCGTCGTGCAGCCGTCGGACCGAGAGCGCGAGGATCGGCACGAACGTCGCGAGGATGAACACGAGGAACAGCAGCGCCCCGACGACCACGAGCCCCGTGGACTCGGTGACGGCACCGATCGCCACCGGCACGTAGAGGACGCAGAACGCCAGCACGTAGGCCAGGTAGGACCACCAGAACTCGCTGCGGCTCGCGCGGCCGTCGAAGCGGGCGTACTTCTGGAACGTCCGCTTGACCGCGCCGGCGAAGCCGATGCCGTACCAGGGCAGGTCGAGGGTGCCGGGGTCGCCGGCCGTCGGCCCGCCGTAGGGGGCGCCGCCGTAGGACGGCTGCCCGTAGGGGTTGTTGCCGCCGTAGGGGTTGTGGTTGCCGGGAGGCGGGGATCCGTAGCTCACGC
>NZ_VLJQ01000077.1:6383-31286 GCF_007829375.1 Nocardioides sp. J9
AGCAGCCCCAGAAGCAGGGGATGACACCGAGGATGCCGGTGACCAGGGCGATGATCGCCATGACCGAGTTGCCCTGCGGCTGGGAGCCGTACGGCTGCTGGCCGTAGCCGCCGTCACCGGCGCCGTACCCACCGCCGTTGCCGCCGCCGTAGGCGCCGTAGCCGCCGCCATCACCACCGGGCGGGGGCGGGGGAGGTGCTCCGGGGCCGGGAGGCTGGTTGTAGCTCACGTCATTTCCCTTCGGTGGTCGGTTCCGTGGTCCGCTCGCGCTGGGCGTCCAGCGGACCGGGCAGTGTGTGGAACCCTAACGGCCGCGTGGAACACTGACAGCGATGGGAACTGTGCTTGACGAGATCGTCGCCGGCGTTCGCGAGGACCTCGCGCGCCGGCAGGCGGAGGTGTCCGAGGCCGACCTGCGCGCCGTCCTGGCCGACGTCGCGCCCCCGCGCGACCCCATGCCGCACTTCCGCGGCCCGGGCTCCAGCGTGATCTCGGAGGTGAAGCGCAAGAGCCCCAGCAAGGGCGCGCTCGCCGACATCCCGGACCCGGCCGCACTGGCCGCCGAGTACGCCGCCGGCGGGGCCGCCGCGATCAGCGTGCTCACCGAGCAGCGCCGGTTCAACGGCACCCTCGACGACCTGCGCGCGGTCCGCGCCGCGGTCGACGTGCCGGTGCTGCGCAAGGACTTCATCGTCACCGAGTACCAGCTGCTCGAGGCCCGCGCCGCCGGAGCCGACCTGGCTCTGCTGATCCTGGCCTCGCTGCCCGGCGACCGGCTCGACCGGCTCCACGACGCGGCCCGCGAGCTCGGGCTGACCGTGCTGGTCGAGGTCCACGACGAGCACGAGACCGAGCGGGCCGTCGAGCTGGGCGCCGAGCTGATCGGTGTCAACGCCCGCAACCTCAAGACGCTCGCGGTCGACCCCGACACCTTCGGCCGGCTGGCCCCGATGGTGCCCGACGACCGCGTCCTCGTAGCCGAGTCCGGGATCACCGGCCCGGACGACGTCCAGCGCTACGTCGACGAGGGCGCCCGCGTGGTGCTCGTCGGCGAGGCGCTGGTGAAGGACGGTGCACCGCGCGAGGCGGTCGCCGCGATGACCGGCCTGCGCCAGGAGCAGCAGGGCCAGCAGCAAGGGAGCACGCGATGAGCACCTACGACGCCGACGAGCTCGGCTGGTTCGGCGGCACCGGCGCCTTCGGCGGCCGGTTCATGCCGGAGGCGCTGATGGCGGCGCTCGACGAGCTCGACGTCGCCTGGCAGAAGGCGATGGCCGACCCGACCTTCGTCGCGGAGTTCGAGGCGCTGCTGCAGGACTACGCCGGAGTGCCGAGCATGCTCTACGACGCGAAGCGGCTCTCCGACCTCGCCGGCGCGCGGATCCTGCTCAAGCGCGAGGACCTCAACCACACCGGCGCGCACAAGATCCGCAACGTGCTCGGCCAGGCCCTGCTGACCAAGCGGATGGGCAAGACCCGGGTCATCGCCGAGACCGGCGCCGGCCAGCACGGCGTCGCATCGGCCACCGCGGCGGCGTACCTCGGCCTCGACTGCACCGTCTACATGGGCGAGGTCGACACCGAGCGCCAGGCGCTCAACGTCGCACGGATGCAGCTGCTCGGCGCCGAGGTCGTCTCGGTCAAGAGCGGGTCCCGCACGCTCAAGGACGCCATCAACGAGGCGCTGCGCGACTGGGTCGCCAGCGTCGACCACACGGCCTACCTCTTCGGCACCGCCGCCGGACCGCACCCGTTCCCGAGCCTGGTGCTCAGCTTCGTGCGCGGGATCGGTGACGAGGCGCGGCGCCAGTGCCTCGACCTGACCGGCGCGCTGCCGGACGCGGTCGCCGCCTGCGTCGGCGGTGGCTCGAACGCCATCGGGCTCTTCGCCGGCTTCGTGGACGACCCCGAGGTCGACATCTACGGCTTCGAGGCCGGCGGCGACGGGGTCGACACCGGCCSCCMCGCAGCCACGATCTTCGCGGGCTCCATCGGCGTGCTCCACGGCGCGCGGACGTTCGTCCTGCAGGACGAGGACGGCCAGACCGTGGAGTCGCACTCGATCTCCGCGGGCCTGGACTACCCAGGCGTCGGCCCCCAGCACGCCGCGCTGTCGGCGGCCGGCCGGGCGACCTACCTGCCGGTGACCGACGCCGAGGCGATGGACGCCATGGCGCTGCTGGCCCGCACCGAGGGCATCATCCCGGCGATCGAGAGCGCGCACGCCGTCGCGGGCGCGCTGCGGGTCGCGAAGGAGCGACCGGGCCAGACCATCCTGGTCAACCTGTCCGGCCGCGGCGACAAGGACATGGGCACGGCGCTCGAGTACTTCGGTCTCGGCACCGCCGGGGCGAGCACGGAGGACGGCAAGTGACCAGCACCAGCACCGCGTTCGGCACGGCGCGGTCCGAGGGCCGCGCTGCCCTCGTCGGCTMCCTGCCGGCGGGCTTCCCCGACGTCGACGGCAGCATCGCCGCGCTGAAGGCCATGGTCGCCGCCGGCTGCGACGTCATCGAGATCGGCCTGCCCTACAGCGACCCGGTCATGGACGGCCCCACCATCCAGGCCGCCGCCCAGCAGGCGCTCGAGGGCGGGATCCGGACCGTCGACGTCTTCCGCGTCGTCGAGGCGGTCGCCGCCACCGGCGTGCCGACCCTGGTGATGACCTACTGGAACCCGGTCGAGCGGTACGGCGTCGAGCGGTTCGCGCAGGACCTGGCGAACGCCGGCGGCGCGGGCCTGATCACCCCGGACCTGACCCCCGACTTCGCGCCCGAGTGGGTCGCCGCCGCCGACGAGCGCGACCTCGACAAGGTGTTCCTCGTCGCCCCCTCGTCCACCGACGAGCGCATCGCGATGACCACCGCCGCCTGCCGCGGCTTCGTCTACGCGACCGCGGTCATGGGCGTCACCGGCGCCCGCGCCACCACCAGCGAGCTGGCCGGCCCGCTCGTGACCCGCGCCAAGGCGCTCCAGCCGGCCGGGCTCGACCTTCCGGTCGGGGTCGGCCTCGGCGTGAGCAACGGCGCCCAGGCGGCCGAGCTGGCGTCGTACGCCGACGGCGTGATCGTCGGCTCCGCCTTCGTCCGCCTGCTGCAGGACCACGCGGGCGACGCCCCGGGAGGGCTGGCGGCGCTCACCGCCCTCACCGAGGACCTGGCGTCCGGCGTCCGGGGAGCGGTCCGTGCGTGAGCTCCACCGCGCGCTCGTCGCGCTGACCGTCGGCCTGCTCGCCCTCGCGCTGGCCGCCTGCGGCGGCGGGTCGGACGAGGAGGGGGCCTTCACCGGCACCCGGCTGAAGAACCCCTACCAGGCCCCGGACACCGCGCTCACCGACACCGCGGGCCGCCCGTTCTCACTGGCCGCGGACACCGACAAGCCGCTGACCCTGGTGTTCTTCGGCTACACCAACTGCCCGGACTTCTGCCCGATGGTGCTCAACAACATCGCGGCCTCGCTCAACCGGCTCGACGACGGTGAGCGCGAGCAGGTCGACGTGGTCCTGGTGACCACCGACCCCGCCCGCGACGACGAGAAGGCGCTGCGCACCTACCTCGACCGGTTCAACAAGGACTTCATCGGCCTGACCGGCGACCTGGGGACGATCATCGACGTCGGCGAGCCGCTCGCGGTCTACGTCAACGACGGCAAGAAGCTGCCGACCGGCGGCTACGACCTCGGCGGCCACTCCACCTTCACCCTGGCCATCGACGAGGACGACGAGGCCGTGGTGCTGTGGAACCAGGAGACCTCCGCCGCCGAGTTCGCCGCCGACCTGCACACCCTGCTGACCGAGGACTAGAGGACAAGGACGAGCCGTGCTCACCCAGATCGTCGCCGCCACCATCCCGAGCCCGGCCAACGGCGTGTGGCACCTCGGACCGTTCCCGCTGCGCGGCTACGCGCTGTGCATCATCCTCGGCATCGTCGCCGCCGTCTGGATCGGTGAGAAGCGCTGGCAGGCCCGCGGCGGCACCCTCGGCGAGGTGCAGGACGTCGCGCTGTGGGCGGTGCCGTTCGGGCTGGTCGGTGCCCGGCTCTACCACGTCGCCACCGACTGGGAGAAGTACTTCGGCGACGGCGGCTCGCCGGTCGACGCGCTCTACGTCTGGCACGGCGGCCTCGGCGTCTGGGGCGGCGTCGGCCTGGGCGCCGTCGGCGCCTGGATCGGCGCCCGCCGCAAGGGCATCAAGCTCGGCCCGATGCTCGACGCCCTCGCCCCGGGCGTGCTGGTCGCGCAGGCCATCGGCCGCTGGGGCAACTGGTTCAACCAGGAGCTCTACGGCCGCCCGACCGACGCGCCGTGGGGCCTGGAGATCGACCAGGACCACTTCAGCAGCGCCTACCTCGCCAGCCAGGACTACCAGGACGCCCTCGCCGCCAACGGCGGGATCCCGCCGGAGATGGCGACCTTCCACCCCACGTTCCTCTACGAGTGCCTGTGGAACCTGGCCGCGTTCGCGCTCATCATCTGGCTCGACCGCCGCTTCCGCCTCGGCCACGGCCGGGTGATGGCGGCCTACGTGATGGCCTACACGCYCGGCCGCGGCTGGATCGAGTACATCCGCATCGACGACGTCCAGCTCGACGACGTCCTCGGCCTGCGGTTCAACGTGTGGACCTCGATCGTGCTCTTCGTCCTCGCCGCGGCCTGGTTCGTGTGGTCGCTCAGGCGCTGGCCCGGGCGCGAGGAGGACGTGTACGACGACGGCCGTGAGCGGACTGTGACGGACGAGGCGTCCACGAGCGACTCCTGATGAGACAGGAACCGTTCACACAGTGGTAATCTGGGGCTTCCGCCGCGTGGGCCAGTGCCGTCCCTTGCGCCCCACCCTCCGTGGACGTCCCGCCGCCTCCCGGCGTCGGGGGAGCCCACGGACGTAGTCGACGGGAGAACCCCTGTGCCCTACACGCACGCGTTCCCGCCGCCGGAGGGTCTCTACGACCCGCGTCACGAGCACGACGCTTGCGGTGTCGCCTTCGTCGCGACGCTGACCGGTGAGGCCAGCCACGACATCGTGGTGAAGGCCCTGACGGCCCTCCGCAACCTGGACCACCGCGGCGCCGCTGGCGCCGAGGCGAACTCCGGTGACGGCGCCGGCATCCTCCTGCAGGTGCCGGACGCATTCCTCCGCGCGGTCGCGGCCGACAACGGCATCACGCTGCCCGCCGCCGGCACCTACGCCGTCGGCACTGCCTTCATCCCCGGTGACGAGGGCGAGGTCGCCAAGACCCGCGCCCGCATCGAGGAGATCGCGGTCGAGGAGGGCCTGGTCGTCCTCGGCTGGCGCGAGGTGCCGGTCAACCCCGACATCCTGGGCACCATGGCGCTCAGCGTCATGCCGACGTTCACCCAGCTCTTCGTGCAGGCCCCGGGCGGCGCGCTGAACGGGATGGACCTCGAGCGCCTGGCCTTCTGCCTGCGCAAGCGCGCCGAGCGGGAGACGGACGTCTACTTCCCGTCGCTCTCGTCGCGCACCCTCGCCTACAAGGGCATGCTGACGACCGACCAGCTCGACAACTTCTTCCCCGACCTGCGCGACGAGCGCATGGCCTCGGCGATCGGTGTCGTGCACTCGCGGTTCTCGACGAACACCTTCCCGAGCTGGCCGCTGTCGCACCCGTTCCGCTTCATCGCGCACAACGGTGAGATCAACACCGTCATGGGCAACCGGAACTGGATGCGGGCGCGTGAGGCGCTGCTCGACTCCGACCTGATCCCCGGTGACCTCGAGCGCCTCTACCCGATCTGCACCCCGGGTGCGTCGGACTCGGCGTCCTTCGACGAGGTCCTCGAGCTCCTCCACATGGGTGGTCGCAGCCTGCCGCACGCGGTGCTGATGATGATCCCGGAGGCGTGGGAGAACCACACCGAGATGGACGAGAAGCGGCGCGACTTCTACCGCTTCCACTCCACGATGATGGAGCCGTGGGACGGCCCGGCGTGCGTCGTGTTCACCGACGGCACCCAGATCGGTGCGGTCCTCGACCGCAACGGCCTGCGCCCCTCCCGCTTCTGGGTCACCGAGGACGGCCTGGTCGTCCTGGCCTCCGAGGTCGGCGTGCTCGACCTCGACCCGGCCACCGTCGTGCGCAAGGGCCGGCTCCAGCCGGGCCGCATGTTCCTCGTCGACACCGAGGAGCACCGGATCGTCGAGGACGACGAGATCAAGGCCGCGCTCGCCGAGGAGAACCCGTACGGCGAGTGGCTGCACGCGGGGATGATCCACCTCGACGACATCCCCGACCGCGAGCACATCGTGCACACGCACGCCTCGGTCACCCGCCGCCAGCAGATCTTCGGCTACACCGAGGAGGAGCTGCGGGTCATCCTCACCCCGATGGCCAACACCGGGGGAGAGGCGCTCGGCTCGATGGGCACCGACACGCCCATCGCCGCGCTGAGCGACAAGCCGCGGCTGCTGTTCGACTACTTCAGCCAGCTGTTCGCGCAGGTCACGAACCCGCCGCTGGACGCCATCCGCGAGGAGCTCGTCACCTCGCTCTACGGCTCCATCGGCCCGGAGTCCAACCTGCTGCAGCCGGCGCCCGCGTCGTGCCGCCAGATCTCGCTGCCGTTCCCGGTCATCTCCAACGACGACCTGGCCAAGATCCGGCACATCAACCGCGAGGGCGACCACCCCGGCTTCGTCACCCACGTCTCGCGGGGCCTCTACCCCGTCGAGGGCGGCGGCGAGGCGATGATCGCCCGGATCGACGAGATCTGCGCCGAGGTCAGCCAGGCCATCGCCGACGGGGCGCGCATCATCGTGCTCTCCGACCGGCACGCCGACCAGTTCAACGCGCCGATCCCGTCGCTGCTGCTCACGGCTGCGGTCCACCACCACCTGGTGCGTGAGAAGACCCGCACCCAGGTCGGCCTCCTCGTCGAGGCCGGCGACGTCCGCGAGGTCCACCACGTCGCGCTCCTCGTCGGGTACGGCGCGGCCGCGGTCAACCCGTACCTCGCCATGGAGACCGTCGAGGACCTGGCGCGCGAGGGCTACTACGTCAACACCGACCCCGAGCAGGCGGTCCAGAACCTCATCAAGGCGCTCGGCAAGGGTGTCGTGAAGGTGATGTCGAAGATCGGCGTCAGCACCGTGGCGTCGTACACGGGCGCGCAGATCTTCGAGTGCGTCGGCCTGTCCCAGGAGGTCATCGACCGGTACTTCACCGGCACCACCTCCAAGCTCGGCGGCATCGGCATCGACGAGATCGCCCGCGAGGTCAAGGCGCGCCACGACAAGGCGTACCCGGTCAGCGGCATCCCCGCCGCGCACCGCGAGCTCGAGATCGGTGGCGAGTACCAGTGGCGCCGCGAGGGCGAGCCGCACCTCTTCAACCCGGAGACGGTGTTCCGCCTGCAGCACGCCACGCGGACCGGTCGCTACGACATCTTCAAGCAGTACACCTCGGCGGTCGACGACCAGTCGGCGAAGCTGATGACGCTGCGCGGCCTGTTCAAGTTCAAGGACGCCAGCGAGATCGGCCGGACCCCGGTCCCGATCGAGGAGGTCGAGCCGGTCTCGGAGATCGTCAAGCGGTTCTCCACCGGCGCGATGTCGTACGGCTCCATCTCCCGGGAGGCGCACGAGACCCTCGCGATCGCCATGAACCGGTTGGGCGCGAAGTCCAACACCGGTGAGGGCGGCGAGGACTCCGACCGGCTCCACGACCCCGAGCGCCGCAGCTCGATCAAGCAGGTCGCGTCCGGCCGCTTCGGCGTCACGAGCGAGTACCTCACCAACGCCGACGACATCCAGATCAAGATGGCGCAGGGCGCGAAGCCCGGTGAGGGTGGCCAGTTGCCCGGCAACAAGGTCTACCCGTGGGTGGCCAAGACCCGGCACTCGACGCCGGGCGTCGGCCTGATCAGCCCGCCGCCGCACCACGACATCTACTCGATCGAGGACCTGGCGCAGCTGATCCACGACCTCAAGAACGCCAACCCGTCGGCCCGCGTCCACGTGAAGCTGGTCTCCGAGGTCGGCGTCGGCACGGTCGCGGCCGGTGTGTCCAAGGCGCACGCGGACGTCGTGCTCGTCTCCGGCCACGACGGCGGCACGGGCGCTTCGCCGCTGACGTCGCTCAAGCACGCCGGTGGTCCCTGGGAGCTCGGCCTCGCCGAGACCCAGCAGACCCTGCTGCTCAACGGCCTGCGCGACCGGATCGTCGTGCAGACCGACGGCCAGCTCAAGACCGGCCGTGACGTCGTCATCGCGGCGCTGCTCGGCGCCGAGGAGTTCGGCTTCGCGACCGCTCCGCTGGTGGTCTCGGGCTGCATCCTCATGCGCGTGTGCCACCTCGACACCTGCCCGGTCGGCGTCGCGACCCAGAACCCGACCCTGCGGTCGCGGTTCAGCGGCAAGGCCGAGTACGTCGTGAACTTCTTCGAGTTCATCGCCCAGGAGGTCCGCGAGCTGCTCGCGCAGCTCGGCTTCCGGTCGATCGAGGAGGCCGTCGGCCAGGTCGAGGCGCTCGACACCGTCGACGCCCAGCGGCACTGGAAGGCGCAGGGCCTCGACCTCGCGCCGATCCTGCACAAGGTCGACGTCGCCAGCACCCACTTCCCGGACCAGGACGTCCACAACACCAAGGGCCAGGAGCACGGCCTGGAGAAGTCGCTCGACGTCACCGAGATCCTCCCGCTCGCGGCCCCGGCCATCGAGTCGGGCGAGCCGGTGCGCGCGCAGCTGCAGATCCGGAACGTGAACCGGACCGTGGGCACGATCCTGGGCCACGAGGTCACCAAGAAGCACGGTGGCCAGGGCCTGCCGGACGGCACCATCGACCTGACCTTCGTCGGGTCGGCCGGCCAGTCGTTCGGTGCGTTCGTGCCGCGCGGCATCACGCTGCGCCTCGAGGGCGACGCCAACGACTACGTCGGCAAGGGACTCTCCGGCGGCCGGATCGTGATCCGGCCCGACCGCAGCGCGACGTTCAAGGCGAACGAGCACATCATCGCCGGCAACACGATCGCCTACGGCGCCACCTCGGGTGAGATCTTCATCCGAGGTGGGGTCGGCGAGCGCTGCTGCGTGCGCAACTCCGGTGCCACCGTCGTGACCGAGGGCGTGGGCGACCACGGCTGCGAGTACATGACCGGCGGCCGGGTGGTCGTGCTCGGCAAGACCGGCCGCAACTTCGCGGCCGGCATGTCCGGCGGCATCGCCTGGGTGCTCGACCTCAAGGACTTCCGGGTCAACGGCGAGCTCGTCGACCTGCGTCCGGTCAGCGCCGAGTACGCCGCCGAGCTCGAGGGCTACGTGCGCAAGCACCTGGAGGAGACCGGTTCCGAGGTCGCCGAGGCGCTGCTGGCCGACTGGGAGGCCGCACTGCCGCGGTTCACCGAGGTCATGCCGCGCGACTACGCGAAGGTCCTGGCGGTCCAGGCCGAGGCCGAGGCCGAGGGCCTCGACCCCGACGCCGCCGCCAACCGAGTTATGGAGGTGCTCTATGGCTGACCCGAAGGGCTTCCTGAAGGCCACGCGCCAGGTGGCCGACCGTCGTCCGGTCGAGGAGCGGGTGAACGACTGGAACGAGGTCTACCCGGGTGGGGTCGGCCGCGCGCTGCTCCCGATCATCAACGTCCAGGCCAGCCGCTGCATGGACTGCGGCATCCCGTTCTGCCACTCGGGCTGCCCGCTGGGCAACATCATCCCGGAGTGGAACGACCTGGTCTGGCGTGACGACTGGGAGGGCGCGATCGAGCGCCTGCACGCGACCAACAACTTCCCGGAGTTCACCGGTCGCCTCTGCCCGGCGCCGTGCGAGACCGCCTGCGTGCTCGGCATCAACCAGCCGGCCGTGACGATCAAGAACATCGAGGTCTCGATCATCGACAAGGCGTTCGAGTCCGGCTTCGTGCGGCCGCAGCCGCCGGAGTGGCACACGGGCAAGACCGTCGCCGTCATCGGGTCGGGCCCCGCGGGCCTCGCCGCCGCCCAGCAGCTCACCCGGGCCGGCCACACCGTGGCCGTCTACGAGCGGGCCGACAAGCCCGGCGGGCTGCTGCGCTACGGCATCCCCGAGTTCAAGATGGAGAAGAAGCACCTCGACCAGCGCCTCGAGCAGATGATGCGCGAGGGCACGGTGTTCCGCTCCGGCGTCACCGTCGGCGAGGGCAAGCTCACCGGCCAGGCCATCAAGGACCGGTACGACGCCGAATCAGAGGTCGGGCCTCCGGGCACTACTTGATGCTCGACCGTCCCGCGCGACCTGCCGGTGCCGGGGCGCGAGCTCAAGGGCATCCACCAGGCGATGGAGTTCCTCCCGCAGGCCAACCGCGTCGCGGTGGGCGAGGAGGTCGAGGGCCAGATCCGTGCCGACGGCAAGCACGTCGTCATCATCGGTGGCGGTGACACCGGTGCCGACTGCCTCGGCACCTCGATCCGCCAGGGCGCGGCCTCGATCACGCAGCTGGAGATCATGCCGCAGCCGACCGAGGACCGGCCCGCGGGCCAGCCCTGGCCGACGTACCCGATGATCTACCGGGTCTCGTCCGCGCACGAGGAGGGTGGCGAGCGGGTCTACTCGGTCTCCACCAAGGAGTTCCTCGGCGACGACGACGGCAACGTCCGGGCGCTGCGCCTGGTCGAGGTCTCCTTCGAGGGCGGCAAGCTCGTCGAGCACGAGGGCACCGAGCGGGAGATCCCGGCGGACCTGGTCCTCTTCGCGATGGGCTTCCTCGGCCCGGAGAAGGACGGCTTCCTCGACCAGCTCGGCGTCGAGCTCGACGAGCGCGGCAACGTCAAGCGCGACGACGACTACGCGACCAGCGTCGACGGCGTCTTCGTCGCCGGTGACGCGGGCCGCGGCCAGTCGCTCATCGTGTGGGCGATCGCGGAGGGCCGCGCGGCCGCCGCCGGTGTGGACAAGTACCTCACCGGCAGCACCCAGCTGCCCGCTCCGATCCCGCCGACGGCCCGCCCGCTGACCGTCTGAGGCAGCCCGCGGGGCAGCAGCACGACACGCAAGGTCGGACCGGCGCAGACTTCACCCGAAGTTTGCGTCGGTCCGACTTTTTCTACCCGTGGGTCACCGATAGGGTCGGGGACGTGCGAAGAGCCAAGATCGTGTGCACCCTCGGTCCGGCGACCAGCTCGGAGCGGAGGATCCGCGAGCTGGTCTACGCCGGCATGGACGTCGCACGCCTCAACATGAGCCACGGCTCCCACGAGGACCACGCGGAGGCCTACCGCCTCGTGCGCGCCGCGTCGGACGCCAGCGGGCACGGCGTCGGCATCCTCGCCGACCTCCAGGGCCCCAAGATCCGCCTCGAGCGCTTCTCCGGCGGGCCGGTGCAGCTCACCCGCGGGCAGCGCTGGACGATCACCACCCGCGACGTCGACGGCAACGCCGAGATCTGCGGGACGACGTACAAGGGGCTGCCCGGCGACGTCTCGCCCGGCGACCCGCTGCTCATCGACGACGGCAAGGTGCGCCTGCGCGCCCTGGAGGTGGTCGACGGCACCGACGTCGTCACCGAGGTCCTCGTCGGCGGCAAGGTCAGCAACAACAAGGGCATCAACCTGCCCGGTGTCGCGGTCTCCGTGCCGGCGCTGTCGGAGAAGGACACCGCCGACCTGCGCTTCGCGCTCAACCTCGGCGTCGACTTCATCGCCCTCAGCTTCGTGCGCAACGGCAAGGACGCCGAGGACGTGCGGGCCATCATGCGCGAGGAGGGGATCGAGGTCCCCGTCATCGCGAAGATCGAGAAGCCCCAGGCCATCGACAACCTCGACGAGGTGATCGATGCCTTCGACGCCTTCATGGTCGCTCGCGGCGACCTCGGCGTGGAGTGCCCGCTGGAGGAGGTGCCCTTCCTCCAGAAGAAGATCATCGTGGCCGCGCGCCGCAACGCGAAGCCGGTCATCGTCGCCACCCAGATGCTCGAGTCGATGGTCACCAGCCCGGCGCCGACCCGCGCCGAGGCCAGCGACGTCGCCAACGCCGTCCTCGACGGCGCCGACGCCGTGATGCTGTCGGGCGAGACGAGTGTGGGGGAGCACCCCATCCACACGGTCGAGACGATGGCGCGCATCATCGAGGCCACCGAGTCGCACGCCCTCGTCGACGAGGCGTTCAGCCGGTTCGGCCGCATCGAGTGGGACCCGCACACCCGCTCCGGCGTGATCACCAAGGCCGCCGAGGAGGTGGCCCAGCGCGTCGGTGCCAAGTACGTCGTCGCCTTCACCCAGTCCGGTGACTCCGCCCGCCGCCTCGCCCGGCTGCGCAGCTCGATCCCGGTCCTCGCCTTCACCCCGATGGCCCGCTCCCGCTCCCAGCTCGCCGTGACCTGGGGCGTCGAGGCCTTCCAGACCGGCACGGTCGAGCACACCGACGAGATGGTCCGCCAGGTCGACGAGGAGCTGCTCAAGATCGGCCGGGTCCACGAGGGCGACCTCGTCGTCATCGTCGCCGGCAGCCCGCCGGGCATCCCCGGGTCGACGAACGCGCTGCGCATCCACCGGATGGGCGACGCGATCAACGAGGTGGCACCGGCCTACCGCCGGAACTGAACGAGGGAGTGCCCCGGGTGGGATTCGAACCCACACTGGATGTGGTTTGAGCACATTGTCTCTGCCGTTGGACTACCGGGGCGCCCGCGCTGGAAACCGTAGCCGAGACGGCCTCCGCGCCGCGCACCGGGCGGCGGATAACCTTGGGCCGTGACCGACGCTGCCCAGACCACTCCGCGCACCGTGGTGATCGCCGAGGACGAGACGCTCATCCGGATGGACCTCGCCGAGATGCTGGCCGAGGAGGGCTACGACGTCGTCGGCCAGGCGGCCGACGGGCAGAAGGCGATCGAGCTCGCCGAGGAGCTGCGTCCTGACCTGGTCATCCTCGACGTCAAGATGCCCGTCCTCGACGGGATCGCCGCGGCCGAGGCCATCGCGGGGAAGCGGATCGCCCCGGTGGTGATGCTGACCGCCTTCTCCCAGCGCGACCTGGTCGAGCGGGCGCGCGAGGCCGGTGCGATGTCGTACCTCGTCAAGCCGTTCTCCCAGAGCGACCTGGTGCCCGCCATCGAGATGGCGGTGAGTCGGTTCGCCGAGATCGCCCAGCTCGAGGCCGAGGTCTCCGACCTCAAGGACCGCCTCGAGACCCGCAAGGCGGTCGACCGCGCCAAGGGCATCCTGCAGGAGCAGCTCTCGCTGTCGGAGCCGGAGGCGTTCCGCTGGATCCAGAAGACCGCGATGGACCTGCGCATGTCGATGCGCGAGGTGGCGGAGGGCGTGGTCACGCACGGTGTCCCCGGCGGGTCCGGCGCGTAAATAATGGAGACCTCTGCGTAAATAATCCTTGTGACGTGGCTCTCAGGTAACAGATTCGTCAGGATTCTGGCCCCGAGCCGCCGAGTTGCTTCCACGAGGGTCGGACCCGGTGTAGGTTCCCGCGGCAGGACACCTCGGTGGGCGGCGCCGCCGCCTGCCGGAACGACAAAGGAAGCGGGATTGTCTTGAGGCTCAACAAGGTAGTGGGGATCGGCGCCGTGGCGCTGACCCTCGGTCTCTCCCTGACGGCGTGTGGCACGACCGAGGACGGCGACGGCGGCAGCAGCAGCAACGGCGACGCCGCGTGCGACCTCAAGCTCGCCTTCTTCGGCCCGGAGACCGGCCCGGCCGCCGGTCTCGGCAAGCCGATCATCCAGGGCGCGCAGCTCGCGGTCGACCAGTACAACGCGGACGCCGAGTGCGAGGTCGAGTTCGTGAAGTTCGACTCGCAGGGCAGCCCGGACGAGGCGCCGTCGCTGGCGACCGAGGTCGCTGGTGACGAGAAGATCATCGGTGTCGTCGGCCCCGCGTTCTCCGGTGAGTCGGCCGCTGCCGGCCCGATCTTCGCCGAGGGTGGCGTCCCGACGGTCTCGCCGTCGGCCACCAACCCGACGCTGTCCGAGAACGGCTGGGACACCTTCCACCGCGCGCTCGGCAACGACGCGACGCAGGGTCCGGCCGCGGCGAAGTACATCCAGGACACCATCAAGTCCGAGTCGACCTTCGTCATCGACGACGCCTCCGAGTACGGCGCCGGCCTGGCCGGCATCGTCAAGGACACCCTGGGCGACACGGTCGTCGGCAACGACACCATCCAGGTCGGTGACACCGACTTCTCCGCCACCGTCACCAAGGTGACCGACTCGAAGGCCGACACGGTCTTCTTCGGTGGTTACTACGCCGAGGCGACCATCCTCGTGGGCCAGCTCCGCAAGGGCGGCTTCGATGGCACGTTCGTCGTGGCCGACGGCGTGAAGGACCCGGCCTACCTCGACGCGAAGGCCGCTGCCGAGGGCACGATCATCACCTGCCCCTGCATCCCGGACACCGACCCGGCCGTGGCTGACTTCGCCAGCCAGTACGAGGAGGAGTTCGGCGAGGCGCCCGGCACCTACGCCGCCGAGGCCTACGACGCCGCCAGCATCTTCCTGGCCGGCATCGGCGACGGCATCGACACCCGCGAGGACATGCTCGCCTTCGTCAACGAGTACGACGAGAAGGGCATCACCAAGCAGCTGAAGTTCGACGAGTCGGGCGAGCCCGCCGACGTCCACGTGTACGCGTACACCGTGAAGGACGGCGCGATCGTCCCCGAGGGCGAGATCGAGTGATCGACGGTTGATCCGTCCGACATGACAGGCGATGCGGCCGGGGACCACCGTCCCCGGCCGCATCACTGTCCAGAGCTTGAGGGCCAGGAGGCCTGAGTGAATTTCGACTTTCTCTTCAGCAACCTGCCGCAGCTGACGATCGGCGGTCTCGCCTTTGGTGCCATCTACGCACTGATCGCGCTGGGCTACACGATGGTCTACGGCGTGTTGCAGCTCATCAACTTCGCGCACTCCGAAGTGTTCATGTACGGCACCTTCGCGATGTTGTGGACGGTGATGGCGCTCGGCGGGGCCGACGCCGACGGCGTCCAGCTGATCGCCATCCTCATCGCGGCACTGTTCGCGGCGATGATGATGTCGGCACTCATCGCCCTCCTGCTGGAGCGCGTGGCCTACCGCCCGCTGGTCAAGAAGAACGCGCCGCGGCTGATCGCCCTCATCTCCGCCATCGGCGCCTCGTTCGTGCTGGCCGAGCTGATGGGCCTGCGCGACCGCGTCACCGGCTGGATCGGCCTCGACGACGACCTCTCCGAGTACGTCGGCAAGGCGCGCATCAACAACAGCATGGCCGGCGTCGTCGACGCCCCCCGCTGGGAGATCGGCAACGTCACCCTCTCCAGCATCGACGTGATCGTCATCGTCGCCGCCGTCGGCATGATGGTCCTGCTCGACCAGTTCGTGCGCCGGTCCCGCCTCGGCAAGGGCATCCGGGCCACGGCCCAGGACCCCGAGACGGCCGCGCTCATGGGTGTCAACCCCACCCGCACGATCCAGATCACCTTCCTCATCGGCGGCCTGATGGCCGGTGTGGCGGCGTTCCTGTACATGCTCAAGATCGAGACCACGAAGTACGACGTGGGCTTCCTGCTCGGCGTCAAGGCGTTCACCGCCGCGGTGCTCGGCGGCATCGGCAACCTCCGCGGGGCGCTGCTCGGCGGCCTGGTGCTCGGCGTCGCGGAGAGCTGGGGCTCGGCGCTCTTCGGTACCGAGTGGCGCCACGTCGTCGCGTTCGTGCTGCTCGTCGTCATCTTGCTGTTCCGCCCGACCGGACTGCTGGGTGAGTCGCTCGGAAAGGCCCGCGCATGAACAAGATCAAGCAGAGGTTCATCTCCCTGCCGCGCCCGGTGAAGGTCCTGCTCTGGGTCCTCCTGGCCCTGTTCGCCTACGCCCTGCCGCTGCTCGAGCTGCCGATCATCACCACGCCGGGTGTCGACTTCGGCGGCGTGCTGTTCGTCGTGACGATGTACGCCCTGGTCGCGATCGGCCTCAACATCGTGGTCGGCTACGCCGGCCTGCTCGACCTCGGTTACGTCGGCTTCTACGCGATCGGCGCCTACACCGCCGCGATCCTGACGTCCTTCCACGCGCACTGGCCGCTGCTGCTCTCGATCCCGGTCGCGGTGGTCGCCACGACCATCTCCGGGGTGCTGCTCGGCGCGCCGACCCTGCGGGTGCGTGGCGACTACCTCGCCATCGTGACCCTCGGCTTCGGTGAGATCATCCGCCTCGTCGCGGTCAACGTCGAGTGGCTCGGCGAGCGCAAGGGCATCTCCAACATCGCCCGCCCGCCGAGTATCGGCGGCGACGACGGCCTGTTCCAGATCCCGCACCTGTACTGGGGCGACGGCACGGTCCTGCTCGACACCGAGGACACCACCGCGTTCCTCAAGTTCGGCGTGCTGGACCAGATCCCGTACTACTGGCTCGGCCTGACGGTCGTCATCGCCATGCTCTTCGCCGACAAGCTGATCAAGAACAGCCGCGTGGGTCGGGCCTGGGAGGCGACCCGTGAGGACGAGGACGCTGCCGAGCTGATGGGCGTGCCGACCTTCCGGTTCAAGCTGCTCGCCTTCGCCACCGGCGCCTTCGTCGGCGGCCTCGCGGGTGCGCTCTACGCCAGTCGCCAGAGCTTCATCAACCCGGACTCGTTCCTGCTCCTGTTCTCCATCCTGTTCCTCGCTGCGGTCGTCGTCGGCGGCCAGGGCAACCGGTGGGGCGTCGTCGTCGGCGCCGTGCTGGTCGCCTACCTGCCGCAACGGTTCCGCGAGTTCGACGACTTCCGGGTGCTGGTCTTCGGCCTCGCCCTCGTCCTGCTCGCCGCGTGGCGCCCGGAGGGCCTGTTCCCGCCGAAGCGGACCGTGCGTGCCAGGCAGCTGGAGCAAGATCTCGAGGAGCTCGAAGAGGGCCACGAGGGAGAGGAGGCGGCTCGTGCCTGACCTCACCAAGCAGACCCCGGCGACCCCGGACCCGGAGGCACCGCGCAGCACCGCCCCCTCCGGCGGCGGCCCGGTCCTGGAGGTGCAGAACCTCACCCTGAAGTTCGGCGGCCTCACCGCGCTGGACGACGTGTCGTTCCACATCGACCAGGGCGAGATCCTCGGCCTGATCGGGCCCAACGGTGCCGGCAAGACGACCTGCTTCAACGCGGTCACCGGCGTCTACCGGCCCACGAGCGGCGACATCCGGTTCCAGGGTGGCTCGATCGTCGGGATGAAGCGCTACAAGATCACCCAGCAGGGGATCGCGCGCACCTTCCAGAACATCCGGCTGTTCCCGACCATGACGGCGCTGGAGAACGTCCTCGTCGGCGCGGACGCGCAGCACAAGACGGGCATGTTCACGGCGCTCTTCCGGCTGCCCCGGCACCGGCGCGAGGAGCGCGAGGGCCACGACCGTGCGATGGAGCTGCTCCGCTTCATGGGCATCCACCGCAAGGCCGACGAGCTGGCGGCGAACCTGTCGTACGGCGACCAGCGCCGCCTCGAGATCGCCCGCGCGATGGCGACCGAGCCGAAGCTGATCTGCCTCGACGAGCCGGCCGCCGGCTTCAACCCGGCCGAGAAGGTCGAGCTGATGAACCTGATCCGCAAGGTGCGCGACCAGGGCTACACCGTGCTCCTCATCGAGCACGACATGAAGCTCGTCATGGGCGTGACCGACCGGATCGTCGTGCTCGAGTTCGGCCGCAAGATCGCCGAGGGCAAGCCCGCCGAGATCCGAGACAACCCGGCGGTCATCGCCGCCTACCTGGGAGTGGACGAGGAAGATGCTTCTTGAGGTCGAGGGCCTCTGTGTCAACTACGGGCACATCGAGGCCATCCGTGACATCAGCTTCAACGTCCCCGAGGGCACGGTCACCACGCTGATCGGCGCCAACGGCGCCGGGAAGACGACCACGCTGAAGACCATCTCGGGCCTGCGCAAGGTCCGGGCCGGGTCGGTGAAGTTCGAGGGCAAGGACATCACCAACGTGGAGCCCTACGACCGGGTGAAGCTCGGGATCGGGCAGTCGCCCGAGGGTCGCCGGTGCTTCGTCGGGATGACGGTGCGCGAGAACCTGGAGATGGGTGCGTTCACCCGCAAGGACCGCAAGACCGCGGCCTTCCGGGAGGACCTGGACCGGGTGCTCGGGCTGTTCCCGCGGCTCGAGGAGCGGATCAACCAGGTCGCCGGCACGATGTCCGGCGGTGAGCAGCAGATGCTCGCCATCGGCCGAGCGTTGATGTCGAACCCGCGGCTGCTCCTGCTCGACGAGCCGTCGATGGGCCTGGCGCCGAAGCTGATCCAGCAGATCTTCACGATCATCACCGAGATCAACCGGCAGGGCACCACCGTGCTCCTCGTGGAGCAGAACGCCGCACAGGCGCTGCGCCGCTCCCACGAGGCGCACATCCTGGAGACGGGCGAGATCGTCCGTTCCGGCAAGGGTGAGGACCTGGCGGTCGACCCGGCCGTCAAGGCCGCCTACCTGGGCGGCGACGTCTAGCCGGCCCCCTGCCACCAGCACGACGAAGGGCCCCGCCACCCGGCGGGGCCCTTCGTCGTCGTACGGCGCGGTGCGGGCGGCTAGAGCACCTTGGAGAGGAACGCCTGGGTGCGCTCGTGCTGCGGGTTCGAGAGCACCTCCGCGGGCACGCCCTCCTCGACGACGACGCCGCCGTCCATGAAGACCAGCTTGTCGCCGACCTCGCGGGCGAACCCCATCTCGTGGGTCACGACCATCATCGTCATGCCCTCGGCGGCGAGGTCCTTCATGACCGACAGGACGTCGCCGACCAGCTCCGGGTCGAGGGCGCTCGTCGGCTCGTCGAAGAGCATCATGTCGGGGTCCATCGACAGCGCCCGCGCGATGGCGACGCGCTGCTGCTGGCCGCCGGAGAGGTGGGCGGGGTAGGCCGACTCCTTGTCCGAGAGGCCGACCTTGGCGAGGTTGGCCCGGGCGACCTGGACGGCCTCCTCCTTGCCGCGCCCGCGCACCGTGCGCTGGGCCAGCGTCAGGTTCTTCAGCACCGACAGGTGCGGGAAGAGGTTGAACTGCTGGAACACCATGCCGATCCGGGAGCGCACATCGTCGAGGTCGGTCTCGGGGTCGCAGATGTCGATGCCCTCGATGAGCACCTCGCCGGAGGTCGGCTCCTCGAGGCGGTTGACGCAGCGCAGCAACGTCGACTTGCCGGAGCCCGACGGCCCGATCACGCAGACCACCTGGCCGGGGTCGACGAAGAAGTCGATGCCCTTGAGGACCTCGTTGTGGCCGAAGGACTTGTGCAGGTTGCGCACGGCGATGGCCGGCTGCGACGCGTCGGCCGCCCGGCCGGGCTTCTCGAGTGGGACGCCGCTCATCGGGTTGCCTTCCTCTGTCGCCGCTCCTGCCAGGCTACGAGCTGGGTCAGCGGGATCGTGATCACCAGGTAGAGCAGGGCGGCCTGGACGAGGCTCGTGGCCGTCCCCGCCGAGACACCCGACGAGGTGAAGTCGCGGGCCACGGTGGTGAGCTCGCGCCCGGTGAAGGTGGAGCCGATCACCGACAGCAGAGCGGTGTCCTTGATCAGCAGCACGAACTCGTTGGTCAGCGGCGGGATGACGATCCGGAACGCCTGGGGCAGGACCACCCGGAAGGTGGTCGACGTGGCGCCCATGCCCAGCGAGCGCGCCGCCTCGGTCTGGCCCTTGGGCACCGCCTGGATGCCGGCGCGCAGGGTCTCGGCCATGTAGGCGCTGGCGACCATGATGAGCGCGAGCAGGCCCGCGCCGACGACGCCGCCGGGCGGGTTCCAGCCGATGGCGATCGGCAGGCCGAAGCCCATGAACAGGATCACGAGCAGCGCGGGCAGGCCCCGGAAGAACTCGACGTACGCCGTCGCCAGCCAGCGCAACGTGGCGATGGGGGAGAGCCGCATGAGCGACAGGACCACCGCGAACGCCAGTCCGCCGGCGAACGCGATCGCGGTGTACTTCACCGTGTTGACGGCACCGATCGTGATCAGGTCGCCCCAGTTGCTGTCGCCGCCGGCCACACCGTCCGGGCTCCAGAAGTTGGCCCGGAAGGCGCTCCAGTCGATCAGCAGCAAGGCAGCGACGACCGCCGCCAGGACGCCGAGGTTGACGCCCCAGACGACGAGCCGCCGCTTGGTGGTGCGCTTCACTCGACCTCGAAGTACTTGTTGTAGATCTCGTCGTAGGTGCCGTCCTCGCGCATCTCCTCGAGCGCGCCGTTGACGTCCTCGACGAGCTGGCTGTTGCCCTTCTTCATGGCCAGGCCGTACTGCTCGTCGGTCTCGTAGGTCTCGACGACCTTGAACTTGCCGTCCTGGGTGTGGTCGAGGTTGACCGGGAGGTCCTGCAGGATCGCGTCGACCTGGCCGGCCTTGATCGCCTGGAAGAGCTCGGCGTCGCTCGGGAAGGTCACGATCTCCGCACCCTCGGCGTTCTTCTCGGCGTACGCCTTGCCGGTGGTGCCCTGCTGGACGCCGACCTTCACGCCGTCCAGGTCACCGATCGCGGCGATCTCGCTGTCGGCCGCGACGAGCAGCGACTGCTTGGAGTCGTAGTAGCCGTCGGAGAAGTCGAGGTTCTTCTTGCGGTCGTCGGTGATCGTCATCGCGGAGGCCGCGAGGTCGCACTGGCCGGCGTTGAGGGCCTGGCCGCTCTGGAGGGCGTCGAAGGAGGAGTCCTGGATCGTCAGGTCGAGGTCGAGCCGCTCGGCGACCTCGGCGACGATGTCGACGTCGAAGCCCTTGAAGCCGAGCTCGCTCTCCTTGTCGAAGTCCTCGAACGGCGGGTAGGGCACGTCGGAGCAGACGGTGAGCGAACCGGCCTTCACCACGTCGGCGCCGGTGGAGGTCTTCCCGTTGTCGTCGGAGCCACACGCCCCGAGGGCGAGGGCGGCAACGGCGGTCAGGGCGAGTGCGGAGAGTCGAGACGTCTGCATGTCGGCACCTTATGTCTTTATGTTGCGCCGCGCAGATGCAGGCACGCCGAGGGCCCGGGACCCGTAACGCAGATGTTGCACGCCGATCCGGGGATCCCCCTGTCGGCCGGCGGGGAGGGGGCGTAATCTTTGCCCACGGACCGCCCGACGCCGCGCGGTCCCCGTCTTGGGGTGAGGAAGGCAGGGACCTGCATGAGCCGCTACTCGCTGACCACGCGCGTCGCCACGCCGGAGGACGCGCCGGTCCTGGCCGAGCTCTGGAACGACTCGCTGCGTCGCGCCGACCGCTCCGAGCAGAACGCCGACCTCGAGCTGGTCGTCAAGGGGGCCGAGGCGTCACCCGAGCAGCGCGTGGTGGTCGTCGAGTACGACGGCCAGCTGGCCGGAGCGGTCTACCTGCGGATCACGACCCTCTCGCCGCTCAACCTCGAGCCGTGCGTGCAGGCCATCCACCCCCGGGTCTTCGACCAGTTCCGCCGCCACGGGGTCGGTCACACGCTGATGGAGGCTGCTGCCGCGTTCGCGGAGGACAACGGCATCCTGCACGTGGTGGCCGCCGTACCCCACGCGTCGCGGGACACCAACCGGTTCATGGCCCGCCTGGGCATCGCGCCGGTCGCGATGTACCGCATCGCCCCGACCACGCTGCTGCGCTCGCGGATCTCGCCGCAGCGCTCGCCCGTCGGTGCCGACAGCGGCCGCACCCGGGTGCTGGCCGCCCGACGCTCGCTGCGCCGGGCCCGCGCGGAGCGGCTCGCCCTGCCCGAGGCCTGAGCCGGCCCGCAGCGTCAGCCCTTCGGGGTCGGGTCCCGCTCGATCAGCGCGCAGGTGATGCGCGAGGTGCACACCCGGCGGCCGTCCTCGTCGGTGATCTCGATGCTGAAGCTGGCCATCGTGCGCCCCACGTGCAGCGGGGTCGCGACGCCGGTGACGATGCCCCGGGTCGCCGAGCGGTGGTGGGTGGCGTTGATGTCGGTGCCGACCGCGAACCGGCCCGGCGCCGCGTTGAGCGCCGCGGCGATCGACCCGAGGGTCTCGGCCAGCACGACCGACGCGCCGCCGTGGAGCAGGCCGTAGGGCTGGGTGTTGCCCTCCACCGGCATCGTGGCGACGACGCGCTCGGGGGAGACCTCCACGAGCTCGACACCCATCCGCTCGTTGAGGGCACCCATGTTGGCGCGCATGAACTCGGCGATGTCGGTGTTGCTCGTCATGGCCCGACGATATCGAGCACCGGCGGGGGGACCGCTGTCGGTCGGCCTCGGTAGAGTCGCCGGGTGCCCGAGACAACTCGTCCGCGTCTGCTCCTCCTCGACGGCCACTCGCTGGCCTACCGTGCCTTCTTCGCCCTGCCGGTCGAGAACTTCTCGACCGCGACGGGGCAGAACACCAACGCCGTCTACGGGTTCACCTCGATGCTCGTCAACGTGCTGCGCGACGAGCAGCCGACCCACGTCGCGGTCGCCTTCGACGTGTCCCGGCAGACCTTCCGCACGGAGGAGTACGCCGAGTACAAGGCGAAGCGCAACAAGACCCCGGGGGAGTTCAGCAGCCAGCTGCCGCTGATCGAGCAGATGCTGACCACCTTCTCCATCCCGTTCCTCAAGATGGACGGCTTCGAGGCCGACGACATCATCGCCACGCTGGTCACCCAGGCGCTGGCCGACGAGACCAGCGGCCTCGAGGTCCTCATCCTCACCGGTGACCGCGACTCGCTGCAGCTGGTCACCGAGCGGTCCACGGTGCTCTACCCGATGCGCGGCGTCTCCGACCTGGCCCGGATGACCCCGGCCGCCGTCGAGGAGAAGTACGGCGTCCCGCCGCACCGCTACCCCGAGCTCGCCGCGATCGTCGGCGAGACCTCCGACAACCTGCCCGGCGTCCCCGGCGTGGGTGCGGGCTTCGCGGCGAAGTGGATCAACACCTACGACGGCCTGGACAACGTCATCGCCCAGGCCGACAAGATCACCGGCAAGAAGGGCGAGGCGTTCCGCGCCCACCTCGGCGACGTGATCCGCAACCGGCGGCTCAACGCGCTGGTGCGCGACCTCCCGCTCGGCGTGACCATCGACGACCTGGTCCGCCGCGAGTGGGACCGCACCGCCGCGCTCGAGCTGCTCGACGAGCTGGAGTTCCGCGGCGAGCTGCGCACCCGCATCCTCGACGTCGTGGCCCCGGGCGAGGACGTCCCGGTCGAGGCCGGCGTCGAGCTCGACGGCACCACCCTGGCCCCCGACGCCGTCGCCGGCTGGCTGGAGTCGATCGGCACGGAGACGGTCGGCCTCAGCGTCCGCGGCACGTGGGGGAGCGGCACCGGCCGCGTCACCGGGCTCGCACTCGCGCTGGCGGACGGCCGGGCGGCGTACGTCGACGTCGAGGAGATGAGCGCCACCGACGACGCCGCGGTCGCCTCGTGGCTCGCCGCCCCGGAGCGGCCCAAGGTCCTGCACAACGCCAAGGGCCCGCTGCTCGCGCTCTCCGCCCAGGGCTGGAAGCTCGCCGGGGTCGTGGAGGACACCGCCCTGGCGGCCTACCTCGTCGCCCCGGACCAGCGTTCCTACGACCTGGCCGACCTCAGCCTGCGCTACCTGCACCGCGAGCTCGCCCCCGCCGGCGACGACGACCAGGGGATGCTCTTCGACGACGGCGACGCCGACGACGGCATCGCCCGCAACGCCATGGTCCAGGCGCGGGCCGCCCTCGACCTGTCCGCCGAGCTGGCCGACGAGGTCGAGAAGGCCGGCGGCCGCAGCCTGCTCACCGACGTCGAGATGCCCCTCGTCGGCATCCTCGCCGCGATGGAGCAGACCGGCATCGCCGTCGACATCGACCACCTCGAGGGCCTCGAGGCCCACTTCGGCGAGGAGGTGCGCAAGGAGGCCGAGGAGGCGTACGCCGTCATCGGCAAGGAGATCAACCTCGGCTCGCCCAAGCAGCTGCAGGTCGTGCTCTTCGACGAGCTCGGCATGCCGAAGACCAAGCGCACCAAGACCGGCTACACCACCGACGCCGACGCCCTGCAGAACCTCTTCAAGCAGACCGAGCACCCGTTCCTGCTCCACCTGCTGCGCCACCGCGAGGTGATCCGCCTCCGGCAGACCATCGAGGGCCTGCTCAAGACCGTCCAGCCCGACGGCCGGATCCACACCACCTTTCACCAGACGATCGCCGCGACCGGGCGGCTGTCGAGCACCGACCCCAACCTGCAGAACATCCCGATCCGCACCGAGGAGGGCCGCCGAATCCGGGAGAGCTTCGTCGTCGGCAGCGGCTACGCCTCCCTGATGACGGCGGACTACAGCCAGATCGAGATGCGGATCATGGCCCACCTCTCCGAGGACGAGCTGCTCATCGAGGCGTTCCGCTCCGGCCGCGACTTCCACGCCGAGACCGCCTCGCGCGTCTTCGACGTCGCACCGGAGGCCGTCACCCCGGAGATGCGGGCCAAGATCAAGGCGATGAACTACGGCCTCGCCTACGGCCTGTCCGCCTTCGGACTCTCCCAGCAGCTCGGCATCGAGCCCGGCGAGGCCGCCGGCCTGATGACGGAGTACTTCGAGACCTTCGGCGGCATCCGCGACTACCTCACCGGCATCGTCGACGAGGCCCGCCGTACCGGCTTCACCGAGACCATCATGGGCCGCCGCCGCTACCTGCCCGACCTGACCAGCGACAACCGGATGCGCCGCGAGGCCGCCGAGCGGATGGCCCTCAACGCCCCCATCCAGGGCTCGGCCGCCGACCTGATCAAGGTCGCCATGCTGCGCACCCAGGCGGCCATCGACGAGGCCGGCCTCCGCTCCCGGATGCTGCTCCAGGTCCACGACGAGCTCGTCTTCGAGGTCGCCGACGGCGAGGCCGAGGCCCTGGAGGCGCTGGTCCGCGACCAGATGGCCGGCGCCGCCGACCTCACCGTCCCGCTCGACGTCTCGGTCGGCACCGGCACCTCCTGGCACGAAGCCGCGCACTGAGTTCGTCTGCGCGAGCGGGTCGCCTGTCGAGGTCGAGGGGGACCCTTCGGGCCCGCACTTGCCGCCGACGCGCCTCCGGCGCGGGCGCCACGCTGCCGCGCTGGCTG
>NZ_VLJQ01000077.1:31325-45637 GCF_007829375.1 Nocardioides sp. J9
CGGCGCGGGCGCCACGCTGCCGCGCCCGCAGTTGGCTCCGGCGGATGGCACCGTCCGTCTGGCGGCAAGCCGGGCGTAGGCCCGGGCGGGATCTGGGCGGTCAGGGCGGGACGTCATGCGTTGCGTGGGCTGGAGCCCACGGTTCGTATGACGTCCTCGCCCTGCAGGCCTGAGTCGCACCGATTGGGCAGGAACTGCATGCCTGCACGGCGTGTCGCGTGTCGTTTGGGACCAAACGACAGGCCAGGCGGCCGCTTGTGGCGGCGCGGGCGGAGCCCGTGCCGACATCCGCGCCGCAAGCAGGCGGTCGGCTCAGCGCGGCCGCCTGGACGAGCCCGGAACAAGATCGCCGATTGGGCAGGAACGACATGCCCGCACGGCGTGTCGCACGTCGTTTGGGACCAAACCGCAACCCCGCGACCCGGCCCGCACCAGCCAGCTAGGCCCGGCCACCCACCGGAGCAGCCATCCGCCGGTGCCGGACCACCTGCAGCCCGATCAGCAGGACGACGACCACGACGTCGACGACCGCGACGGTGACGGCGAGCTCGCGGACTGCGTCGGCGACGGCGCCGGCGGAGACGAGAGCCACGACGCCGGCGGCGATGATCCACTTCGTCGTGCGCCCACGGCGGGCGAGTCCGGCGTAGACGAGGAGCTGGAGGACGGCGAGCAGGCTGCCGAGGACCGCGAAGAGCCAGAGGTCGTCGCGGACGCCGGCGTAGTCGTCGCCGCCGATGAAGACGAGGGCGAGGTCGGCGAGGAGCCAGGTGGCGGCGGTGGCGGCGGCGCCGAGGACGGCGAGGAAGGTCAGGCCCTTGAGCACCGCGCCGCGGCTCTCGGCGGCGGTGGACATCGAGGGGAAGAGGATGACCACGGCGAACTGGGGCAGGAAGAGCACGGCCTTGGTGACGATGAGGCCGCCGGCGTACAGCCCGGCGTCGTGGTCGCCGAGGACGCTGCGGGCGACGACGACGTCGAGGTTCGACAGGGCGAGGAAGGCGAGCAGGGCCAGGGAGCTGGCGGCGGTCTCGCGGACGACGTCGCGGCGGACGTGGTGGTCGTGGGACTCGCCGGGGCCGTCGGCGCGGTGGCGCAGCGCCCAGTAACCGACGGCGACGGGGAGCCAGGACGCGATGAGGACGCCGAGCATGGCGCTGGTCTCGGTGTCCCACACCAGCAGGAAGCCGCCGCCGATGACGACCCGGGGGACACCGACGGCGAGGTAGACCAGGCTCAGCGGAAGCCAGCGGCGCTCGCCCTGCAGCACCCCGGCCTGGCCGCCCATGATCGTCACCGGCACCACCGCGAGCGCGAGCAGCACGGCGGGCAGCAGGCCGTCGAGGCGCAGCAGCTGCCACACCGCGGGCGCGGCGGCGAGGGTGATGCCGCCGAGCAGCAGCGCGCTGCCCCAGGTCGTGCGCAGCACGGTCTCCTCGATGGCGGCGACGTCGTCGGGCTCAGCGGAGATCCGCCGCGCGGCGGTGGCCTGGAGCCCGAGCTGGACGACGGAGAGCACGAGCAGCAGCGCCATCAGGCTGGCGACCTCGCCGTACTGGCTGGGGCCGAGCAGGCGTGCGGCGACCATCTGGAAGGCGTAGGTGCCGACGTTGGTGACGGCCATCGCGATGGCGATGCCGGCCGTGCTGCGCAGCAGGTCGCGCACCCGCGAGCGCGAGACCCGGGCATCAGTCGTCACGCGTGCAGGGTAGGCGGACGGTCCCGGTTCCGCCCATCCGGGACACGCGCTCGTATGCTGACGACCGCCACGAGCACGAGGAGAGGGAGGCCGGATGCCGGGCAAGGAACGGCGCGGCCGGGTGCTCCTGGTCGCGGTGTACGCCGCGATCTCGCTGCTGGTGTTCACCGAGAAGTGGGGCCAGTCGACCAGCGACACCCGGTTCGAGCTGACCGAGGTGCCCGGTCCGCACCTCCAGGGGACCCTGGCGTTGTGGAACCCCGAGGTGTCGCTGGGGGAGATGCAGAACCAGGCCTACGGCTACCTCTTCCCGCACGGCAGCTTCTTCTGGCTGGCCGAGCTGGTGGGGATGCCGGGCTGGGTCTCGCAGCGCCTCTGGTCGATCCTCATCCTGCTCCTCGCCTGTGAGGGCGTGCGACGCCTCGCCCGTGCCCTGGGCATCGGCTCCGTCGGGGCGGCGGTCGCCGGCCTGGCCTACGGCCTCACCCCGCGCCACGTCACCGAGATCGGCACCCGCAGCGCGGAGATCCTGCCCGGCGCGGTGCTGCCGTGGGCGGTGCTGCCGATCGTGCTGGCCACCCAGGGGCGGCTCCGGCCCCGGGAGGCAGCGGTCCTGTCGGCGGCCGCCTTCGCCTGCTCCGGGGGCGTCAACGGCACCGCGACCGCGGCGCCGGCCGCGCTGCTGGCGATCATCGTCGGCTGGGCGGTGCTCACCCGGCGGCTGACCTGGCACTTCGGCGTCGGCTGGCTCGCGCTGGTCGGGGCCGTCAGTGCGTGGTGGATCCTGTCCCTGCTGCGGCTGGGCGCCTACASCCCGCCGTTCTACGACTTCGTGGAGGACGCCCGCGCCACCACCGGCACCTCCGGGTTTGCCGCCGTGCTGCGCGGGGCGAGCAACTGGGTCGGCTACATCTCCGTCGGCGGACGCCGCTGGTGGCCGGCCGGCTACGACCTCGCCTACGAGCCGTGGCTGGTGCTCGGCACCGGCGTCGTCGCCATCGTCGCGTTCATCGGCCTGCTGCGGATGCAAGGGCCCTGGCGCACCCCGCTGCTGCTCGCCGCGGGCTTCGGCCTCACCTGCCAGGTCATCGCCCACACCGGCACCCTCGACAGCCCGGTCGGCCAGGCGCTGCGCGACCTGCTCGACGGCCCGCTCGCGCCGCTGCGGAACGTGCCCAAGGTCGACCCCGTGCTCCGGGTTCCGATCGCCATCGGCCTCGGGTCGATCGTCGCCGAGATGGTCCGCCACCTCACCACCCGCGAGCGCGGCCGCAGCCGCACCCTGCGCAAGGTGGGCGCCGGCGGCCTGGCGCTCGCGCTCGCCGGCGGCCTGGTCGCGATGGTGCAGCCGATCGCGACCGCCGACACCCGCACGCCGGGCTGGGAGAAGCTCCCGGACTACTGGCACGACGCGGCGGAGTTCCTCGAGGAGTACTCCGCGCAGACCCCGGGCGCGGGGGCGACCTGGGTCATCCCCGGGTCCGGCTTCGGCATCCAGCAGTGGGGCTGGACCATGGAGGAGCCGATGGAGGCGGTCGCGCGCAGCCCGTGGATCACCCGGTCCCAGGTGCCGCTGACGCCGCCGGAGACGATCCGGCTGTTCTCGATGATGGAGACCTTCCTCGAGACCGGCTCCGGCTCGCCGTACCTGCGCCACCTGCTCAACCGTCTCGGCATCGACGCGGTCCTGGTCCGCCACGACCTCGACCCGAGCGTCTCCCAGGCCACCTCCGCCAGCCTCGTCGGCGTGGCGCTGGGCCGCTCCCCGGGCCTCGAGTCGATCGCCACCTTCGGCCAGCTCGAGTTCGGCCCCGCGATCGAGATCTTCTCCGTCCAGCCGGCGGTCGGTGCGCAGACCGGCACCGGCGGGTACGACGTGCGCGACGTCGACGACGCGGTGACCGTCGCCGGCTCCGTGGAGGCCGCCGTCGCGGCCGTCGGCTACGGCCTCGTCGGCCCGGCGCAGGCGATGATCCTCGCGGGCGAGCCCGGCTGGGACCGGGACGCGCAGGTCCTCGGCGACGCCTACCGCAAGCGCGAGCGGGCGTTCGGGCGGATCCAGGACGCCGAGAGCGCCGTGATGGCGGAGGACGAGCCCTACCGCGGCGACCGGGTGGTGCCGAACTACCCGGGTGCAGCCGGGGCGGAGCCCGTCGTGGCCGAGTACGAGGGCATCGCCGGCGTGGACGCGTCGAGCTCACGGTCGTGGACCAGCTCGCTCGGGGCCGTGCACGCGGAGAACTCGCCCTGGGCCGCGTTCGACGGCGACCAGACGACCTTCTGGCGCACCAGCCCGTTCACCGACGCCGTCGGGCAGTGGGTCGAGGTGGACCTCGGCACCGAGCGCCGGGTCGGCGAGGTGCACTTGGCCCAGCCGCTCGCGGAGGGCATCGACCAGGTCGGCCGCTGGCGGGTCACCGCCGGCTCCGCGAGCGAGGAGGTGGAGGTCGACCCGTTCACCGGCGCGGGCTCCGTGGTCCTCGACGTCCGGGCCGACCGCGTGCGCGTCCAGGCGCTCGACGCACCCAGCCGCCAGTCGGCCATCGGCCTCGCGGAGGTCACCATCGACGGGGTCACGCCCCGCCGTACCCTCGTCCTCCCGGAGGTCGCGACCGACGGGCCGCCCGACGTGCTGCTGTCGGCGTCCCCGGAGACCCGGTCGTGCGTGCTGACCCTGCTCGGCCCGGACTGCGACCGCTACCGCGCCCGCGCTGCGGAGGAGACGACCGGCATCGACCGGACCTTCACCCTCGAGGAGGGCGGCGAGTTCACCGTCCGCGGGCTCGCGGTCGCGCGCAGCCGACCGGCGACCGTCGAGCTGCTGCAGCCGCTGGGCGGCACGAAGGTCACCGGCTCGTCGTGGCTCGGCGTCGACCCCGCGGTCTCGCCACGGATGGCGCACGACGGCAACCCCGCCACGTCCTGGGTCGCCGACCCGCGGGACCCCGAGCCCACGCTGACCGTCGACCTCGGCGAGGTGCGCACCCTGCGCCGGATCGTCGTCGACCCGCCGGCCGGCGTCGCGGTCCGTCCCGACCGCGCAGAGATCCGCGCGACGACCGCCGACGGCGAGGAGGTCCGCACCGCCGACCTGCGCGGGTACGGCGGCTTCGAGCCGCTGCGCGCCCGCCGGCTCACGATCACCTTCAGCCGCTCGGTGGAGACCGTCGGTGGCGCGCCGCTCGGCGTCGGCGAGGTCCGGCTCGGGGGAGCCCGGGTCGCGGCCACCCTCGACGGCGGTGGGCCCACCGGCGCCGTGTGCGGGTTCGGGCCGCCGCTCGTCGTCGACGGCCGCACCGTGCCGACCCGCGTGGTCGGGATGATCGGCGACGTCGTCGCCGCCGGGCAGCTGGCCGTCCAGCCCTGTGACGAGGACGGCGGCCCGTTGCGCCTCGAGGCGGGGGAGCACCGGGTCGAGGTCCGCTCGACCGAGCAGTTCCAGCCGGTCGCGCTCACCCTCGACTCGGTCGACTCGGGCGCCGACCCCGACCGGGGGCCGGCCCGCTCGCGGGAGACCGAGCTGCTCTCGGTCTCCGACACCCGGGTGCGGCTCGAGGTCGGTCCGGGGGAGGACGCGGTGCTGTCCTCGCCCCACAACGTGAACCTCGGCTGGGTCGCGACCGTCGACGGCCGTGAGCTCGAGCGGATCACCGTGGACGGCTGGGCCCAGGGCTGGCTGGTCCCCGAGGACGTCGCCGGCGAGGTCGAGCTCGTCTACGAGCCGCAGCGCGGCTACATCATCGTGCTCGTCGCCGGGCTGGTGCTGCTCGGAGCCGTGCTCCTGCTCGCCCTGGCGATCCTGGTCGCGGGTGCGGTACGGCGCAGGCGGGCTCCCGTCGCGCCGGTGCCGCCTGCCCTCCAGCCGGACCAGCCAGAGGGTCCGGAGCGTGCGGGCCACCGCCGCGGTCCCGGCCGTGCACGGTGGCTGCGTCCGGCGGCCGCGGTGCTCGCCGGTGGCGTGCTGGCGTGGCTCGTCGGGGGACCGGTCGTCGGTGTCGCCGGCGCGCTGGGGGTCCTCCTGGCCCGCTGGCCACGGGTCGTGCAGGCGGTCGCCGGTGCCGTGCTGCTCGGTGCGCTGGTCGCGTTCGTGGTCGTGCTGACCGACGGGCCGGACCTGGCGCCGCGGGCGGTCGACCTCGCCACCGGCGCGGCGATCGCGCTCGGCCTTGCTGCGGCGCTGGCCCGCACCACGCCCCCGGAGCGGGGATGAGGCGTCCCCCGGCGAGCGTGTCCGTCGACGTCGCGGTCAGCCTGGCCGTGGCGGTGGCGGTGCTCGGCCCGTTGCTCGTCGGCGGCGGGTTCTGGCTCGTCGGGGACATGGTCTTCGTGCCGCGCCAGCCGTGGAAGGACGCGTGGCKGGGGCTCGACGAGTCGCTGCCGCGGGCGGTGCCGATGGACGCGCTCGTCTCGCTGGCCAGCCAGGTCCTGCCCGGCGCGCTCGTGCAGCGGGTCCTGCTCCTCGGCGGCTTCCTCGCCGGCGGCGTCGGGGTCGCGCGGCTGGTCGCCCGGTCCACCGCCGCCCGCGCCACCGGCCACCGCTGGTACGCACGGGCCGCGGCCACGACGCTGTTCTGCTGGAACCCCTGGGTGCTGGAGCGGCTGCTGATCGGGCAGTGGGCGATCCTGCTGGGCTACCTGCTGCTGCCGTGGGTGGCGCTGGGCGCCCTGCGGCTGCGGGAGGGGCGCGCCGTGGCCCTCGCCGCCGCCGCGGTCTGCAGCCCCTCCAGCGGGGCGATGGCGTTCGCGGTCCTCGCGGTGCTGGCCCTCGGCCGGGACCGGCGCACCTGGCTGACGGTCGCCGTCATCGGCACGGTGGCCAACCTGGTCTGGGCCGTCCCGGCGCTCACCGCCGACGCGGTCCGGGTGTCGACCGACGGGGTCTTCGCGGCGTTCGCCGCCCGTGCCGAGTCAGGCGCCGGGGTCGTGGCCAGCACCCTCTCGCTCGGCGGTATCTGGAAGACCTCGATCGTGCCGGGGGAGCGCACCAGCAGCGTCGTGGTGCTGCTCGCCTGCCTGCTCTCGCTCGCCGCGCTGGCCGGCCTGCGCCACGCCGGCCCCGACCGCCGGCGCTGGCTCGGCCTCGGCCTCGGAGCACTGCTGGTCGCGCTCGTGCCGGCCACCGGGTGGGGCGCCGACCTTCTGGAGTCGCTCGCGTCCGGCGTGCCCGGGCTGGCCCTGCTGCGCGACTCGCACCGCTTCCTGGCGCCGTTCGGCCTCGTGCTCGCCATCGGGGCAGCCCACACCGTGACCCACCTGCGCGGGCTGGTGCGGCCGAGGCGTGGCGCGTGGTGGAGCGCCGTCGTGCTGCTGGTCGCGGCGCCGGTCCTGCTGCTGCCGAGCCTCGCGCTCGGCGGCGGGATCCCGCGGTCGTCGTACCCGCAGGCGTGGGGGGACGTCGCGGAGCTCGTGGGCGACGACGACGTGACCGTGGTGCTGCCGTGGGCCGGCTCCTACCGCGGCTACGCGTGGAACGACCGGCGTGCCGTCCTCGACCCCGCACCGCGCTTCCTGCCCGGCACCGTGATCGTCGACGACAGCGTGCTGCTCGAGGACACCGTGGTGCCCCCGGAGGACCCGCGCGTGCTCGCCGTCGCCGAGGCCCTCGAGGCGGCCGACCCCGCGGCGGCGCTGCGCGCCGAGGGCGTGCGCTGGGTGCTCGTCGAGCAGGGGATGGTCGAGGTGGAGGTCCCGCCCGGCACCGTCCGGTACGACGCCGACGGGCTCACCCTCGTCGACCTCGCCGGCGGGGGCACGGTCGCCGACGGCCCGACCGCGGTGCGCCCGGAAGCCCCGCAGGTGCGCCGAATTCTTGTCGGATTTGGTCACGGTTTGGCGATTCTTTTGCTTTTGGCTGGCGTTGTCGCGATACTCCGGACAGGGAGTAACGGGCGTCACACCACATGATGGACATGGGGGGCGTGGCGCTCTGTGCCGGTCTTTGGGAGGGGACCAGCGCATGAACACGATCATTGCCACGGTTGTCGGAGCACTCGCTTCCACCGCCGTTCTTGTCGCCGGCGTCAACGCTGCTCAGTCCGAGCACAAGCCGGTCAGCGAAGAGAAGCTCTACAGCTACTCGGACCAGTAGTCGTCCGGTCGCTCGTCGTCTGCTGACGGCGGGCGGTCGAGTCACACGTCCACCTGGGAGGGGGGACGTCTGAGCAGACGGCTTGGGAGGGTCCGATGCTGCAGATCGTCATTCCGGCGTTCAACGAGGAACGCCGCCTGCCGCGCACGTTGCGGGAGCTGCGACGCCACGTCGCCGCCCACCGCGGCGAGCTCGGCCGCGTCGAGGTGCTGGTCGTCGACAACGCCAGCGCCGACGCGACCGCCGACGTGGCCCGCGCTGCGGACTCGTCGGCACTGCCCGTGCGCGTCGTGCACTGCGCCCGGCGCGGCAAGGGTGCCGCCGTGCGCGCCGGCCTGCTGGCCAGCGACGCCGACGTGGTGGCCTTCATGGACGCCGACGGCGCCACCGGCCTGGCTGCGCTCGAGACCGCGGTCCAGCGGCTCCGGCTCGGTGCCGACGTCGTCATCGGGTCCCGGGGCCTCGACGACAGCGTCACCGAGGCGCGGCACTGCCGCAGCCGCTCGGCCGGCGCGGCGGCGTACCGCCGCCTCGCCCGGCGGCTCACGCCCGGCATCGTCGACACCCAGTGCGGGTTCAAGGTGTTCCGCGGCGAGCTCGTCCGAGCCGCCGTGCAGGACCTGCGCACGGCGGGCTTCTCGTTCGACGTCGAGCTGCTGGTGCGCCTGCGGGTCGCCGGCGCCCGGATCGAGGAGATCCCGGTGACCTGGGTCGACGTGCCCGGGTCCACCTTCGTGCCTGCGCGCCACGGCGCCGGAGCCTTCGCCGAGCTCGCGCGGATCGCCTGGTCGACCCGCGGGCTCGCGCCGGACCCCGGCAGGGTGGCGGCCAGCGGAACGCGGTCCCCCATGCCGCTGCCCGCCGCCGCTGCCCTGCCGGCCGCCGTCGCGGTGCCGGTGGTCGTCAGCCTCGCGCTGCGGAGCCCGCGATGACGTCCCCGACCGGCCTCGCCGGCCGCCGGGTCGTCGTCGTGAACTGGCGCGACCTCGACCACTCGCTGGCCGGAGGAGCGGAGATCTACGCCTGGCAGTACGCCCGCGCCCTGCGCGAGGGCGGCGCCCACGTCCGCTTCGTGACCACCCGCGAGAAGGGCCAGTCGGCCCGCGCCGTGCGCGACGGGATCGAGGTACGCCGTGGGGGAGGTGCGCTCGGGTTCTACCTGTTCGCCCTGGCCTGGCTGCTGCGCCACCGTCGCGACATCGACACGGTGATCGACCCGGCCTGCGGGCTGCCGTCGTTCTCGCCGCTCGTGGTCCGGCGCCGCACGCCGGTGCTGCTCGTCGTGCACCACGTCCACCAGGCCCAGTTCGCCGTGCACTTCCCGGCACCCGTCGCTGCCTTCGGGCGGTGGCTGGAGCGGGTCGCGATGCGGCGGGTCTACCGCCGGCGGGTGGTCGCTGCGGTGTCGCCGTCGACGGCGGCCGAGATGCGCAGCCAGCTGGGCTGGCGCGGGGACATCAGGATCCTCGAGAACGGCGCCGAGCTGCCGCCGTACCACGCGGTCGAGGCAGCGACGAAGGACGCCGACCGGGTCGTCGTCCTGGGCCGCCTGGTCACCCACAAGCGGGTCGACCTGGCCCTCGACGCCGTCGCGCTGGTCAGCGCCCGCACCGGTCGCGACATCCACGTCGACGTGGTCGGCCAGGGGCCCGAGCACGACCGGCTCGTCGCCCACGCCGCCGGCCGCGGCCTCGGCGGGCTGGTGACCTTCCACGGCTACCTGTCCGAGGAGGAGAAGGGCGACGTGCTCGCCCGCGCCTCCGTCCACGTGTGTGCGTCGGACGCCGAGGGCTGGGGCCAGGCCGTCATCGACGCCGCGGCCTGGGGCGTGCCCACCGTGGCGCGCGACGTGCCCGGCCTCCGTGACTCCATCCGCCACGCCGAGTCCGGCTGGCTCGTCGCCGACGACGCCGACCGGTCGGTCGTCACCACCCGGCTGGCGCAGCGGATCGAGGCCGCCCTCGCCGACGCCGACGACCCCACCACCCGGATCCACCGGGCCCGGGCCTGCCTCGCGTGGGCCCACCGGTTCGACTGGTCGCAGATGCGTGCCCACGCCCGCGACCTCACCACCGAGATGCTCACCGGCCGGACACCCACGCCGGCCGTTCCCACGACCCACGCGAGCCTCGCGTGGCCTTCTGAGAGGTGCTGACCATGCGCAGCAAGCTTGCAGCCGTAGCCGTCGGGCTCGGCGTCTTCATGATCGTCGCGGCCGTCCTCGTGCGTGCCTACGCCTACCCGACCCTGGCGACGGTCCCGGCCGACTACGAGGGCATCACCCGCCTCGAGGCCAAGGACGCCCAGGTCTTCAACAGCGACCCCGAGGTGCTCGAGACCGAGACCACCGACCTCGAGGTCACCTCCCGGACGATCGCCGACTCCGGCGCGGACGCGCCGGACGGCACGGTCGTGTGGGTCAACTCGACCACGGTCACCCGCGCCGACGGCTCGGTCTTCCAGCAGGCCCGTGAGCGGGCGTCGTTCGACGCCGTCTCCGGCGCCGCGGTCGAGTGCGAGTCGTGCGACTCGTGGGTCGAGGTCGCCGCCGGCGAGCGCGTCCCGACCGTCCGCGAGGGCCAGGTCTTCAAGTTCCCGTTCGACACCCAGAAGAAGGACTACCCGGTCTGGGACGGCACCGTCGAGCAGGCCGTCGACGCGGTCTACGAGGGCGAGGAGAAGATCGACGGGCTCACGGTCTACAAGTTCGTGCAGACCATCGAGCCGCAGGTCGTCGAGACCCGCGAGGTCCCGGGCTCGGTCTTCGGCTCCGACGAGGCGTCCGTCGACGCCGAGATGTGGTACGGCATGACCCGGACCTTCTTCGTCGAGCCGACCACCGGTTCGCCGGTCGACCGGGTCGAGGAGCGCGTCCAGGAGCTGCGGTACGACGGCGAGACCGTGCCGGCGTTCACCGCCACCGTCGAGTACACCGACGAGCAGGTCGCCGAGCTGGTCGACGACGCCAGCTCCAACGCCACCCTGCTCGGCGGCATGAAGCTCACCTTCCCGCTGATCCTCGCCCTCCTCGGCATCGCGCTGCTCGCTGCCGGCCTCTTCCTGGGCCGCTCCGCCGCTGCGCACCGCCGCGAGGAGGCGGAGGAGAAGAAGCTCGTCAACGCCTGACGAGCACCCCTCAGCTCCTCTTTCAACGGAGGGAGACGACGGCCCCGGGCTCGCGCCCGGGGCCGTTGTCGTCAGCGGTCCACCCGTCGCTATCGTCCCGGAGGTGTCCACCATGAAGGAGCGGCTGCGCTCGTTCCACGAGCGACGGATCGACGTGCCCGTCGGGCCCGACGCCCTCGTCCTCGACGTCGGCAGCGGGGACAAGCCGTCCTGGCGCGCCGACGTGCTCCTCGACCGCTACCCGGACGACGCGTTCGCCGGGCAGCGCTCCGGCACCGGCCGGACCCGGATCGACCGGCCGCTCTTCGACGCCGACGCCGCGGACATGCCGTTCGCCGACGGGGTGTTCGACTACGCCATCTGCTCGCACGTCCTCGAGCACGTCACCGACCCGGTCGGCGTCGTCCGCGAGCTCACCCGCGTCGCCAGGGCCGGCTACATCGAGGTCCCCGAGGCCTCGGCCGCGAAGATCATCGACTTCCCGAGCCACCTGTGGTGGTGCCGCCTCGACGAGTCGACGCGCCCGCCGACGCTGGTGATGACCGCCAAGCAGGCGCCGGCCTTCGACAGCGAGATCGACGCCTACCTGCAGCGCTCGGGCCTCGCGGGGCCGGTGAAGAAGCTGATCGACAGCAACCACCACCACAACATCATCGCCCTGCGCTGGGAGGGCTCCCAGCCGATCCGCGTCGAGGGCGAGCACGACCCGGCATTCGTCGAGGCGACCGTCAACGCCGAGGCCCACCACGGCACGGGGGAGGCGGTCGCGGCGCGCGTCCTGACCGCCCTGCTCACCGCCCGCAAGCCGCGGCGCACCGCGCCGATCGCGTGGGACGACATCATGAAGCCCGAGCTGCGCCGCGGCGACGGGGCGCTCCTGGAGGCCCGGCTCTACCGGATGTGACCCGGTGCGAGCCCGTCAGGGCTTGTGGGCGACGACGACCAGGCTCACGCCGGGCAGCCGCTTGAGGGGGAGCACCCGCTCCATCCCGACCGCGACGCGCAGCCCGGCGTTGAGGACCGGGTGCACCGCCTCCATCTCGCTCTGCGGGGCCTCCTTGCCGCGCCGGCGGGCCCGCACGACCGGCCGCAGCAGCACGTTCCACGAGTAGAGGTCGTCGATCACCAGGCCGGCGCCACGCACCAGCTCGGCAAGCTGGTCGCGCTCGTAGCGCCGGACGTGTCCGAGCGCGACGTCGTGGCCGCTCCACAGTGCCATCCCGGCCGGCACGGCGACCAGCGCCCGGCCCCCGGGGCGCAGCACACGGAACGTCTCGGCCGCGACGGCGACGTCGTCGTCGATGTGCTCCCAGGCGTCGGTGGACATCACCAGGTCCACCGACTCGTCGGCGATCGGCAGGCGGCGGCCGTCGCCGCGGACCACGGGGATCCCGCGGGACGCGGCGATCCTGGCCCCGGTCGCGGTGTACTCGACCCCGACGGCCTGCCAGCCCAGCTCACGCAGGACCACCGTGTTGCCGCCCATGCCGCACCCGACGTCGACCGCCCGGCCCGGCGTCCACGGGCGAACCGCCCGCCGGACGAGGGCCCGGCGGGCGGCGTACCACCAGTGGCGGCGTTCCAGGGCGGCTGAGCGCTCGATCTCCTCCGCATCCACGCGGCGGAGCCTACTTGCCGTACCGCGTGGGGTCGCTCTTCTCCCTGACCTCGCGGCCGTCGCGCAGGCCACCCCAGTCGGTGTCGGCCACGGTCGGGTCGCTGCGGCGCTTGCCGAACTTCCGGTTGGCGCTGCCCGTGACCTCCTGGCGGTCGGTCAGGCCGTCACGGTCGGTGTCCTTGACGAGCGGGTTCGACTTGCGGAGGCCGATCTTGTAGCGGCCGCCGTTCGCCTTCGAGCGCCACGCGTACTGGTTGACGTTGATGCCCCGGATCTCCTGGCGGTCGGTCAGGCCGTCGCGGTCGGTGTCCTTCGCGCAGGGGTTCGTCCGCACGCGGCCGATGTTCTTGCCCTTGCGGGGCTTGCCGTTGATCGTGAAGACCTTCTGCCGCACCACGATGCCTGCGACCTCCTGGCCGTCGGTCAGGCCGTCGCCGTCGGTGTCCTTGCGCAGCGCGTTGGTGCGCTTGCCGGTGCCGCACCCGGTCGCACCGGTCAGCTCACGGCCGTCGGTCAGGCCGTCGCCGTCGGTGTCAGCCTTCAGCGGGTTGGTGCCGGCCGCCTTCTCCGCGCCGTCGTTCGCGCCGTCGTCGTCGCTGTCCGCGTCGGTCGGGTCGGTGCCGTCGGCCACCTCGACACCGTCGTCCACGCCGTCGTCGTCGGTGTCGGCGTCGGTGGGGTCGGTCCCGTGGGTGTTGACCTCGGCGCCGTCGGTGAGGCCGTCGTCGTCGGAGTCCGCGTCGTCCGGGTCGGTGCCCAGGGCGAGCTCGTCGTCGTTGCTGATGCCGTCGCCGTCACGGTCGTTGCCCGGCACGTCGTCGGCCGGGTTGTCGACGGGGTTGGTGCCGTTGGCGACCTCGGCCCCGTCGGTCACGCCACCGTCGTCGGTGTCGGGGTCGAGCGGGTCGGTGCCGTGGGTGTTGACCTCGGCGCCGTCGGAGAGCCCGTCACCGTCGGTGTCGGGGTCGTCGGGGTCGGTGCCGTGGGTGGCCTCGTCGGCGTCGCTGAGGCCGTCGCCGTCGGCGTCGTCCGTGGCCGGCAGGTCGTCACTCGGGTCGTCGACGGGGTCGGTGCCGTTGGCCACCTCGGCGCCGTCGTTGACGCCGCCACCGTCGGTGTCGGCGACCGTCGGGTCGGTGCCGTGGGTGTTGACCTCGGCGCCGTCGGAGAGCCCGTCACCGTCGGTGTCGGGGTTCTCGGGGTCGGTGCCGTGGGTGGCCTCGTCGGCGTCGCTGAGGCCGTCGCCGTCGGCGTCACCGGTGCCCGGCAGGTCGTCGGACGGGTCGTCGACCGGGTTGGTGCCGTTGGCGACCTCGGCCCCGTCGGTCACGCCACCGTCGTCGGTGTCGGGGTCCAGGGGGTCGGTGCCGTGGGTGTTCACCTCGGCACCGTCCGCGAGTCCGTCCTTGTCGCTGTCGGCGACCGTCGGGTCGGTGCCGTGGGTGTGGACCTCGTCGCCGTCGGAGAGCCCGTCGTCGTCGGTGTCGGGGTTCTCGGGGTCCGTGCCGTGGGTGGCCTCGTCGGCGTCGCTGAGCCCGTCACCATCCGTGTCGGTCGGGGTCGGGTCGGTGTCGTCGTCGGGGGTGTCGACGGGGTTGGTGCCGTTGGCGACCTCGTCGCCGTCGTTGACGCCGCCACCGTCGGTGTCGGCGACCGTCGGGTCGGTGCCGTGGGTGTTGACCTCGGCGCCGTCGGTCAGCCCGTCGCCGTCGGTGTCGGGGTTCTCGGGGTCGGTGCCGTGGGTGGCCTCGTCCTCGTCGCTGAGCCCGTCACCGTCAGTG